>JABIFK010000306.1 GCA_018650745.1 Candidatus Latescibacterota bacterium
ATTGTTTTTGCATCAGCCACACTGGGCATTCGTGGCAAGCTTGTTTATTTTTTACGTCGAATGGGCCTCGATATCTTACCCGATGATCGCGTGCAAAGCATCTGCCTCGGTTCGCCCTTTGACTACGAAAACCAAGCCTTGGTTTGTGCCCCACAATTTATGCCCTCACCCAAGTCATCAGAATTCCAAGATGCTGTTGATGGCATCATTAAAGAACTGGCGCTCAAGGTCAACCGAGGCACATTGGGTTTGTTCACATCTTACAGCATGCTCAACCGCACCTACAACGCCATCAAAATTGACCTACAAAGCGAAAGCATCACACTCTTGGGTCAAGGTGTCGATGGCACACGTGCCAGTATTACAGAACGTTTTAAAACAGACCGAGGTTCTGTTTTATTGGGCACAGACAGCTTTTGGGAAGGTGTCGACATACCAGGAGACGCACTCGAAATATTGTGTATTGTTCGTTTGCCCTTTGCCGTTCCTTCAGAGCCCTTGGTCGCAGCACATATGGAAGAAATAGAAAAACAGGGCAAAAATCCTTTCTTGCATTACTCAGTACCCGAAGCTATTCTTAAGTTTAGACAAGGGTTTGGCCGATTGATTCGCAACAAATCAGACCGTGGCATCGTCATCGTACTCGACAGCCGAGTCACTTCAACACAGTATGGCAAAGCCTTCTTAGAAGCCTTGCCTGTTACACACAAATCTTTTCGAACGCCACAAGACATGATCAAAACCATTCAAACGTGGTTTAAAGAAACCGAACGCGTCGCATGAACAATCCCAACGCCATAAAAGAACCCTTGCAACGCTTATTGGTTCAAATCCCTCAGGCAGACCATCCCACAATAGGTCAGGCCTATCACTTGGCCAATGCCAGCCATGAAGGTCAAAACCGCGATGCGGGCCAACCCTTCATTACACACCCAATTGGCGTCGCACTTATATTGGCCACAGAATTGGGGTTTGCCCGCGACACCGAAATGATGACAGCAGCCCTGCTCCATGATGCCGTTGAAGACTCAGCACTCACACTCGAAGACATTGAACCCATGTTTGACCAAAAGATCAGCGACCTGGTCAGTGGTGTGACCAAAGTGAAATCGGGTGTCAAACACAACAGAGAAGCCCGTCGTGCGGCAACCTTGCAACATCTTTTTACGGCTGCGCACAAAGACCCACGCGTACTCATTCTCAAATTGGCAGATCGCGTACACAACATGCGCAGCATAGAAGGCATTAAAGAACCCAAACGCCGTCGCCGAATTGCACAAGAAACCGCCGATGTGTATGCCCCCCTATCACATTTTTTGGGCATGAGCCGCATCAGGCGCGAGCTTGAAGACCGCAGCCTGCGTTGCCTTGAACCCAAAAGTGTAGACCGCATCGAAACAGATCTTAGCAAAGACCCGCCCGAACATGTTTGTGAATTCCGAGATTATGTATACGAAACACTATTAGATAAATCGATACGAACCAGCGTGCGCCTCTTTGCCAAAAGCCACTCGAGCATTTACCGAAAAATGCAACAGCACAATCTGGCGCCCAAAGATATTGGTGACCGGTTTGCCATTGAAGTCATCGTCTCATCACAGGATATCTGTTATTTAACATTGGGTACCCTACACGCCAAGTTCCCTCCTGTTATGGATCGCATCAAAGACTTTATTGCCTTGCCCAAACGCAACGGATACAAAGCACTTCATACCCACGTGCACGACAAAGGCAAACGCTACGAAGTACACATCCAAACCCCATCGATGCACCGAATGGGTGAACTCGGCGTGGCCACTTTGCGCGGCGATGCCAAACACGAAGAACGACGTATGAAGTGGTTACACGACTTGGCCGATTGGCATGATCAGGCCGGTTCTTCCAAACAACTGCTCGACGAACTTCAGCAACTCCTCTTCACCCGCGAGATCGTTGCCTTTACCCCCAAAGGCGATCCGATTGTCTTACCCGAATCTGCTACCATTGTTGATTTTGCGTTTGCCGTACACTCTGATCTGGGGTTACACTGCAAAGGCGGGCGCATCAATGGCGTGCGTGCATTTCCTTTTTCCAGCCTAAATTGGGGCGACTCAGTAGAAATTGCCACATCGCCCACGCAACACCCCAAACGTCACTGGCTGCGGCAAGTCAAAACATTTCGTGCACGCCGCACCATTCGGCGCTACCTCAAAACAGAAACAGACAATCTTTCGGATGCGGCCACATAAAATGAGACAAATCCAATATCTACGCTTCATCTTCCTCATTACCTTATCAGCGTGCGCCACACAAACAGACAAAGAACCGTCACAAGCTGACCTCGCCCAAACCCAAGCCGACCTACACCAAACACAA
>JABIFK010000120.1 GCA_018650745.1 Candidatus Latescibacterota bacterium
CAACATCTCCCGACGCTCCGACACCCAAATGCCCCAAATCTTCTGCCCGATCAATCACTTTGGCCGGTTCTATTGTAGTTCTTGCAATGACTTCGTCCAAGGGCATGCCCAAGTTTAAAAATTTCGACATGGTCGTTGGCAAATCATAAACAGGGCCATCAATATTGTACGCATGAATATCACTGCTAATTGTATCAGGCGGAAAACCATCTTCCATAGCAGCACGCCCAATATCATAGCTAAAACTGCCCAATCCATGCCCAATATCAAAAATCACACCCTTATCACGTGCATCTCGCGCTTGAGAAAGCACCTTGCCCTTATCATCCAAAATAGATGCAGGATGTGTACCATGAAAACAATGTGTCACAATATCACCTGGCCGCAATTGCTCAAGCATATCTTCTAACGGCACATCGGCATTGCTGACATGAATCATCAGCGGTTTTTCGCATCGCTCGGCCGCATCCACTGCCAACTTCAATAAATCTCGCACATCCCGATCGCCCCCCACCCCAGCATAAAGACGCGCTTTCACACCCAACGTCGTCTTAGGATGATTTAAAACGGTCTGAGCACATTCTTCAGGCGACACATACCCTTCAAACACCATCTCTCCCCGGCGCCAAGGCAAACCCACCCCAGATAAATTAACATAAGCCAAAATACGTGTCGACGAACGCTCAATGACATAACGCTCTAATCCACGATAATTAATCCAACCTGCCGTCCCAGTATCAATCGTGGTCGTCACCCCCGTTCGCGGGCACAAATCATCGGCTTCGATACCAAAAGCAGAAACATCTTTATATACATGCGTATGCAAATCAATTAAACCAGGCACAACATAAAGACCTGTCGCATCAATCACGTCCGTCGCCTGCCCAAGCTCTTTGCCAACAGCAGCAACCTTGCCGTTTTTCAAGCCCACGTCACACAGCTCTTGAGTCCGATGGGCTGGATCAAGAACCGTGCCGCCAGAAATCAAAACATCAAACGGATCACCCATCATCGTCTCCTCGTCTATATTAGGAATATGCCAGAGATAATAATGTCATGCCCACAGATCGCACTGTCAAGTGAAGTTTCATGACCCTTATGCCAAAACCAGGATTCCCAGACGAGCAAAAGGCTCCGGAAATTTCCGGAGCCTTTGGATTTACAACTGTTCAAATATCAAGAACGTTCGGCAATATAAACATCTGCATCGAGCCGACCTTTATCAATTAGGTCGCGAAACATAGCCACTGTTTCAGATACACCATCAGCCAAGGGTTTGTGATGCACGGTTCCTATAGCCTCTTCCAACCCACTACCATCCACCTCTGGAGGAAAAGGCAGCTGCAAATCTTCGAACGTGATTTTATCAGCCACTTCAGGTGCCGCAGCTTGAATTGCAGCCACCACGTCTTTCATTTGAGGAGACAAACCACCTAAGTTAAAAGCCCCAGCCCCCTCATAATTTGCCCGTGCAGCTTGAATAAAAGCCCGAGCGGTATCATCGGCATATTGAAAAACGGTTTGCCCACCATAAGATATGTGGTAAGGTTTGTTCGCAGCAGCAGCCAACATCGCCGTTGTTGGCGTTGATGTTACACCTTGGTCACGTCCAACCCCATACACCACATAAGGCCGAAAGCCAATGGATGCAACGCCATCATCATTCCAATACACGTGAGCCGTGCCCTCATTGGCTTGTTTGTAAACCCCATAATGTGTATGTGGCATGAGTGTAGCCTCATCCGTTAGAGCAGCACCAGGTTCATAATCTTCTGGGGTACCAAAAACAGCAACCGAACTGGCATAAACCACTTTGTCAATACGGTCTTTGCGCCGTTTTACAGCCTCAAATACATTGACAGTGCCCACCACATTCACCCGTGCCCCCAAAGAAGGATCAGCCTTGCAAAACGGCACCTGAAGCCCAGCCAAATGGATCACATGCGTAATGTCGTGATCGTCCAACGATTTTTCGAAAGCTGCCAAATCAGTAATGTCACCAGCCACAAAAGAAACCTGAGCCAACTCTTCTTTAGACAACAACAATTGCAAACGCCTTGGTTCTGATGCCAAATCAAAAACGGTTACAGGTACATTTTCTTGCACCAAATTGCGCACAGCCCAAGCACCAATACACCCCAATGCACCTGTAATCAGAAAACGTTCGTCGGTCATAAGATCCAGTCTCTGTATAAATCCTAAAGTTTGGTATTAATAGCTGCAAGTTTTCCAGCCAAAGAATTCACAATGTTTTTCAACAATTTCACACCCAATACAGCATCTTGGGCAAACAATATATCTAAGTCATTTTGAGAAATAATCATGCCCGATATATCTGTTAAAGCGACAGCCCGTGCATAACGCGAATGATTACTCGCAATTTCCATCTCACCAATCGTATCTATAGGTTCAAGCCTTGCTAATTCCTGACCATTGCCCAACTCAATAGTTACAGACCCCTGCAACAAAATAATTAAACGTGTGCCAGGGTCACCGATTTCAAAAATCACGTCTCCTTCCATGAAAGCAATCCGCTTACATAATGCCAAAACACGCCGGCATTCTTGAGGAACCAAGCTTTCAAAAAGAGGAATTCTTACAAGCAAGTCAATCAAGTTTTTTTTACCGTCTGGCATAAAGAACTCTTTACTCTACGAATGCACGTTGTTTAACAATGACCAACTCGCGACCTTCAGACCTTATATACCCATCATCACTCAACTGCTTCAGCACACGTGTAACCGTCTCGCGAGCAGTCCCAGACATACTTGCAATCATTTGATGGGTCGGACGCCTACGAATCAC
>JABIFK010000137.1 GCA_018650745.1 Candidatus Latescibacterota bacterium
GATGATGTACGGTATCGTTCACGCGCATCATCTTATACCACTGCTCAGCCGCAGGCGGCAAGCCCACACTCAAATGATCCAACTGATCAGGCGCAACCTTACGCACCCAAGCTCTGTAAGCATCTTCATAAGGTCCTGGTTCATCGCTAATTTCCAAGTGATCAAATCCATAATCGGGATGCACCTCACTGTGGTTGCGATTGGCATGAGGCAAAAAATGCAACTTGCCAATATTGGCCGAATGATATCCTGAATTGCGCAACATCTTGGGCAAAGTCACAAAGTCCTCTGGCACCGGCACACCCATATGTGTAATGCCCGTTGTAGAAGGATATTGCCCTGTCAAAAAACTCACCCGAGAAGGCATACACACAGGATTCTGAATAAAGTAATGATCAAAGTTCACACCCTCATTCGCCAACCGATCCATATTCGGCGTCTGCACATCAGGGTTCCCATTCACCCCCATCGCATCCCAACGATGCTGGTCGGTATAAATCAATAGAATATTGGGTCGTTTCACAGCACACCTTTCAATTTAATCAGTCGCAAGCCACAGGTCTAAAAGTCGCACGTCAAATATCTTAACAGCGACCATGTCCAACTGTAGCGTTTCAATCTGTTTCTTAGATTTTGACCTGAGACTTGCCAACCTGAGACTGCTTTTTTTCACCTAAACCTCACCATCGCCATCACCATACCTGCCGCATACAATCCACCACCCATCAAAAAAATCCAATCCGTCGACAGCTGCATCTGCAATGTTAACCACCCCAACATGGGCCCGGCTGCAGACCCAAAATCAGACGCCGTCACATAAGTGGCCACACTACGCGACCCTCGCATACCAGACTCAGCTATCATCACCACCGTTAATCCCACTCCACACGCAAAAAATGCCAATACACATACCACCAATAAAATCACATTCGACACCAAAGATGCGACAAACAACGCTGTCATTCCACCAACAAAATAAACTATAGTAGCCCAACGACGCCCCATTTTATCGCTCACAGCACCCAACAAAGGCGCACCCAACGCATCTGTAATCCATCGGATCGACAACAACAATCCATTTAACGTAGCCACACCAATGACCACATCAAATACCGACACTGAATCGCCCACCGTATCTTTGAGCACCACCCCAAGCGTAGACATCACCATACCTGGGCCAACGCACCCAATCACAAACCCGCAAAACAATAACTCAGGCGACCAACGTTTGCCTTCCTGCTTTTTGGCATCTACTTCTTGATGGGGCACAGCACGCCGCCCCATCCACCCTAACGGCACACCTAACAAAGAGACGACACCAAAAATAATCATCGTCAGTGAAAACCCAATAACATCATGTCCAACCGCACCAATCAGATTAC
This sequence comes from Candidatus Latescibacterota bacterium, assembly GCA_018650745.1. Lineage (GTDB taxonomy): Bacteria > Latescibacterota > UBA2968 > UBA2968 > UBA2968 > JABIFK01. The sequence goes on from JABIFK010000137.1 coordinate 1,383, forward strand.
CACTGACAGACCCCAATCGAGAGGTGCCATTGTAAAAACCCATCATCCGTCCAATAAGCGCAGGAGGCGAACTGTCAATAACCGTCATCACACCTATTTGGCGAATAAAAGACCACGACAGGCCCCACAGCATCCGCGCAATAACCAGCACCCAAAACGACGTCATCATCCCATAAACAAGGGTCAAAACTGCGCCAAAAATCAACGCAAGCGTCACCAAAAATGTCAAATCATAATGCCGACACATCCATTCTGCCAATGAATTGGTCACCAACCGCACCCAACGATTCACCGACAAAACCAAACCCACCTGATAAGGCATCAACCCCAACTCAACATAATAAGTTGGCAACACCGAATACAACATCTGATCGCCCAGCAACGAAAATGCTGTTGCCAAAGCAATCAGTACCCCAGCCCGCGACGGCTTCATCAACACCTCATTCTATTATCTGCACAACGTTCATTTCAAACCATCGAAGAGCCATCACAATACAATTGAATACCACGCCTTCAGTGCCCAATCCGTTGCCTTTAGATTTTCCACTTTTTATTTTTGCCTTCTAAGGATGATGCGCGACCTCATCTCCCCGATTCCCCCCGTCCATATATTCCTGCACATACTTTGCCACCTGCACAATCGACTCTTCCACCAATGCCACACCCGCTTCTGCGGTCGCCTCAAGTGGTTCTTTATCCGCCTGATCTTGCATTGCATCGTGCCGCACATTCTCCGGCCAAAGCGCCAAAGCAAACGCCGTCTCAAATTCTTGTGCATGTCCTGGATAGCGCTTCGTTTTTAAATGTTGTTCCGCAAATTCTTTAGGAATCAAATCCCAATAACTCACCCATTGCAAATTCACATCGGGCCGATCAATCTTAAAAAACAACCGCCATTGATCAAAATTCCCCTGCAACGGCGCAATGTTGCCCCCGTGCCCATTCAACACAATCACGTTCTTCACCCCGTGCCGCACCAAACTCTCAATCGCATCAAACAACACCGCCAACCACGATCCCGGCTTGGCCGTTACCGTACCCTTGTGTGTCATATGATGCTCCGAAATCCCCACCGCCATTGGTACATTCACCACCACATTCGGAGCCAACCGCTTGGCCGCCTCAACCGCCACATGCGTTGCCGATGCCGTATCGTGCTCCATCGCCAAATGCTCCAAATGCTGCTCATTACTCCCCACCGGAATAATCACCGTTTGCAACTCCTCACGTTCCAACGCCTCCCGAAACTCTCGCCGCGTCATTTTTGCCAACAAAACCTGATTTTCCATTTTATTCCCCTTCAATTTATTGTTTGTGAATGATTGATCGTTATGTTACACCAGGATAAATCCTGGTGCTAAAAAGACACGGGATGCACAAAATAAGCCCTCCGTTCAAACGCCTTATCCATTAAACACCCCAATACCGGATGGGAATGGGGTTGGGTTCCGTGTGTTTCCTCATTTTGTTTCTTCCTTGCGTTTCCGTGATCGTGATATTATTCGTCTGGTCTTTTCACCTTATGCCAAGCATGATCTACTTTTTCGTCAAAGTCAACTTCATCTTGCCGCATCAACGATTCCAGTTCCGACATACTTTCTCTTACCTCTGCAGCATACGCCTCGCGATCTTCGCGCAACGAAAACATCTTCTCATTCGTTTCTTGCTCGTGCTGTTTAAATTGTTTTGCAACACGATGTGCTTCATATGATCTAAAACCCAACACCTTCATTGCTTCAATGCCCATACTCAATGCGCTGTCAAATGTCTCTCGAAAAACATGTTCAACGCCAATATCCATAAGCTCATAGGCATGTTGCATACTGTCTGCACGCGCCAATACTTTCAAATGAGGAAAATGTCTCTTTACCTCTTCTGCGATCATATTGGCTTTCTCGGGTTCATCAATGGCCAACAGCAACACCTTGGCATGTTCTGCGCCCGCCGAATGCAACAAATCCAATCGCCCCGCATCACCATAAAACACTTTCAAACCAAATTGCCGCAACGCCTCAATTTGTTCTGGGTCCAAATCCAACACCGTTGCGCCTATGCCCTGAGCTTTTAACAGGCGACCGACCACATTACCAAATCGCCCAAACCCTGCAATAATCACGGCATTCTCTTCATCTATGGTGTCCATCTCTCGTTTCTCTTCCCCAGTCGCAAACCGAGGTTGCACCAACTTTTCGTTGATAATCATCAGCAACGGTGCAATCAACATCGACAACGCCACCACCACTATCATCACGCTGGCCACGTCGGGTGGTAACACTTGGTTTTGTGTTGCAAACGAAAACAACACAAAACCAAATTCACCCGCTTCGGCCAATGCAAAAGAAAGCAAGAAATTCTGAGACGTTGGCAACTTAAAAATCATACCCAAAACAAACAACACCACAAACTTAAGTATCACCAAACCACTCACCAACCCAACAATGGTGCCCGGTTGTTCGCCAAACAGATTGAAATCAATACTCGCACCCACAGCAATAAAAAACAACCCCAACAACAATCCCTTAAAGGGTTCCACATTCGATTCCAATTCATGCCGATATTCACTATCGGCCAACACCACACCTGCCACAAACGTACCCAAAGCAGGCGACAAACCACATGCCGACATCGCCATTGCAATGCCAATCACCAACAAGAGCGCGGTTGCCGTAAATGATTCCCGCAAACGCGTGCTGGCAATAAACCGAAACACGGGCCGCAACAAAACCCGCCCCATCACAACAATGCCCGCAACCAATGCAATCACAACCAAGCCCTGCTGCCAACCCGGCAAATGTGCAATCAAACTGCCATGACCATCGTCATGCCCACCCACAGCATGACCAACAGCCAAGAGCGGAAAAATAGCCAACATAGGAATCACAGCAATATCTTGAAACAGCAACACCGAGAAACTGCTTTGCCCACCTTCGGTTTTCATCAACCCTTTTTCATTCAACCCTTGCAAAACAATTGCCGTAGACGACAGTGCCAACGTCATTCCCAAGGCCAACCCAACCTGCCATGTTTGTCCAAAGGCCAAAGCTATGCCGCCAATCAACACCGTGGTCACTCCCACCTGCAATCCACCCATACCCAAAATAGGACCTCGCAATCGCCACAACAACGCAGGTTGGAGTTCCAGCCCAATCAAAAACAACATCATTACCACACCAAACTCGGCAAAATGCATTACATCTTGGCCTTCTTCGCCCACCAAACCCAACACAAACGGCCCTATCACAATGCCTGCAATCAAATACCCCAAAACAGAACCCAAACCAACACGCTTAGCAATGGGCACCGAAATCACCGCAGCCATTAAATAAACAAACGCCTGAAAAAAGAATCCGCCCTCATGCATGGCTGCCTCCCCCTGCTACAATATCATTGATATACCCTTTACCCTGCCACTGTTCCGATGTTAATTGCCCATCTCTTAACCCCGTAATCACATTTTGATATTCTTTTGCACACTGCCCCATTTCATCATCCGATAAATTATTTACACCGTGCACAACAAACGGAGGCAAGTATAGCATTTTACACAACCAAGCCGTTTGTTCAAACGGTTGTAACAATTCTGGAATGGTAAAATGATTGTATCCCTCATGGCGATACGCCTCTTCGCCACCACCGGTTGTGATCATCGTCAACAACCATTTGTCTTTTAAAGCGGTCCCATCTTTTCCATAAGCAAAGCCGTGCTCTAAAACCAAGTCTTGCCACTCCTTTAACAAAGCAGGGCTGCTATACCAATAGAATGGATGTTGAAACACAATCACATCGTGATCCAACAAAAGCTGTTGTTCTTTGGCCACCTGGATATTGAAGTCGGGATACAACTCGTATAAATCTCGGAAGGTCACTCCATCTAAATTTTGCACCGCATCCACCAAGTGTCGATTGGCACGCGACTTTTGAAAAGCCGGATGCGCAAACAAAATCAAAACCTTTTTTTCACTCATATACGCCCCTCTAACTGTGATGCACTGTCTAACCCTTTTTGTTGATCAACAGTCTTATCCAATTTGCGACCCAATCCACGCATCGCCCAAAACATAACCCCAATTGAAAAAGCCGCCCATACAAAAGCGATCGGATATGCCAAGACCGGCAAGCCCCAATAGGCAGCCAAAATCCCCGCATCTGTCCGTTCTGTTTGCATCCACAAATCCGTCCTAAAATCATACAAACTATACAAACACAACATCACACCAATCCAAGTCGCCAGCACCTGTGCCCAACGATCAAACTTGACAGCAACAACAGCCAGAAGGATTCCACTTCCCACACCAAACCAAAAATCCATTCCCCAAAAAGGGGTATACAACGCGGCCATTGAAATCTGTAGGATCCCAATCAATGCCAACACCCCCCGCTGAACGCTTCCCCATCGTCCACAATATATCAACAAAGCACCCACACAAGCCGCTCCCACATATCCCGCAGAACTGATAATGGGCCGAATGCCTCCTCTGCTCATCACATGCCCAGACTCATTCCACCGCACCC
>JABIFK010000135.1 GCA_018650745.1 Candidatus Latescibacterota bacterium
CGTATCGGGATATAACAACTTTGCGCCGACAATGCCCACAGAGGCGTCACCATCTAACTCGGACACCATAGCTTCTAACCACCCGGCACGTGGCACAGTATCGTTGTTCAAAAACAACACATATTCACCTCGGGCAAGTTGGGCGCCGACATTGTTGCCGCGCGAGAAACCCAGATTCTCACCGTTACGGATCACGCGATATTCAGTCTTATTCACCACGCCATCCAACAAATCTCCTGTATGATCTGCTGAACCATTGTCTACCAAAATCACTTCGAAGGGCACATCGCTGCGGGTGTCTTCCAAACCGTTCAAACATTTCTCAGTAAATTCGGATTTATTGTACAATGGCATCACAATACTCACCTTAGGCACAAATCCGCCATCTACAATTTCACTAATTTCACGTTTAACACACACGGCCACATATGCACCGTCTTCATCCGTAACCCGCCCAGAAACTACACACTGTCCCGAGACTTCAGTTTTCTCTGACCACTGCGTTTGCCCAAGCAGCGTCACATCAGCAAAAACCTCTCTCATACTTGCATCAAATTTATCCAACGCCATTTCTGATTGATTTGCATTTGACATCGAAATTAAAGCAACACCGCCTGGCCTGAGCGCTCGATTTATCCCATCTAAGTATTGTGCGATGTCAGATTCATCTAATTGTTCAATCACACCAAAAGACGTTACCAAATCATATCCTCCAACCGCCACGTCCAGATCCTTTACATCTCCAACAGACCAGTTAATACGGTCACTCCCATATGTCCTTTTCGCAAATGTGACCGTATCGGCATCCAAATCTACTGCATCTACACGTGCAGCAACATGGGACAATCGTTTTGCGCCATACCCAGTGCCACAACCCGTATCTAACACTCGGGCACCTTCGGCAAACTGCTCAGCCAACATATACTGCTTGGCGTGTAAAATATAGCGCGCATGTTCAGCAAGCCCAGGAACAATACGCACGTCTGTTTGTTCAAGACCCAAATCGCCGTTCTGGCCAAAACGCGCAATAACAAAAGCACCCTCTTTATCATTGGCGTCATTTATCTTCGCACCCAACGCATCGCCAATCGACTTATTCAATTGCTCTTGTACCGTTTGCGTTAGACATTTCAAATAGTCGGGGTAAATGACAAACGGATTCTGTTTTAGGCTAAAAATTCGAATGCCTTGTAGTACCATCTGCCGAACAGAAGAAACAACGGCCACATTGAGCGTAAAATCGGCACTGTCCATGGGCAACTTTTCAAAACTCACAAAACCAATGTGCCAGTCCTTTTCAAAAAAGTCGGCGACATCATTTTGCGAGTAGGACACCAATTCAGATATTTCAATAGGAAATTGTTTTTCAAAACGATCCATTGCAACCGAGCGCGTAACCCCGGGCAATTTGCCTAATTCGGGTCGCATAGCCTCCACCCACAGACATCGCATGCCGTGAGACCACGTCCACGACACCTTCACGTTTGCAAAACCAGCAGCTTCCATCAATTGCTCTGCTCGGGCAACCGTAAAACCCGTCTTATGATATTCACCATCATGTGTTTGCAAACCATAAATGGTATCCAAAGTCCAACCCCATCGTTGTTCTTCGGGCGTGCGTAACCACTGAGCCATACACCACTCCAGGTCAGGCAAATTCAAACACAATCGCCCCCCGGGTTTCAGAACACGATGCCATTCCGTTAAAGCTTTGGGCACTTCAAATTTGCTCAAGTGTTCCAACATATGAGACGAAAAGACCTCATCAACGATCCCACCTTCCATCTGCAAATCAAAAATATCCATCTGCAAATCGGCTGTTGGTACATATGCATCTACATTGATATACCCAGCACGTCGATCTTCTCCACATCCCAAATTCAATTTTACGGGACCGTTTTGAGATTGGATCAACTGTTTGAATTTTTCACCCGCATTGGGATCCTTAGGGCTAAAGCCCTGGGCTGAAGAATCATGGGGGGGGGCTACCGCTTTTCGTGACAATTGGCTGCTGAGAGCCGCAGGTTGGTTGCTTTTCTTAAAGATTCGAGGGCTAAATTTTGTGAGTTCTTGCATGCCCATGTTTTGCACGATCTCGTAAAAACCTTCGTTTGTATATCGATCCAAGTTCAAATGCATCATATCTGGTTCGGGTGCATAAAAAGTCACCGTCAAAATCAACAAACCACCCGGTTTGAGGTGATCAATGAGATATTTCACGACTTGCTCGGGTTCAACAAGGTGCTCGATCACTTCCATACATACAATCACATCAAACACACGCCCAGCCAGAGGATCATCATCTCCTAACGCAATGGACGACACCTTCAAACCACGCTGTTGAAAACGCCAGTTGGCATAATCATAGGTCTTGCCTGGCAAATCGGCATATGTCAGATGTGCACCGGGTAAATCACCTAACTCCAACAATGACGTACCAATACCGCCACCATAATCCAATACCTCAAATGCCGGCATGGCATCGCTTACTTGCTGGCACAGATTGTAAACAGAACCGCGCCACCCCATATACATATTGGCATAATTAAAGTGCGTGAGGTCATAAATAAAATGCTCAGTTTCCTTATAAAATGCATCAACAGCAACCTCACTCTTACGTTCTGTTGAGCGCCATTCTTCGGTCAACAATTCACCTGCATTTGGCAATTTGGTTCTCACGGTCTCAAGAGGTTCGCCGGTATACGCCACTAACTCGGCAATCGCAGATTCCGCTGTTCCTGCACCTCGTGGCATTTCGTTCTCAACAGCTTTTACATTGGCCCTTTGCAAGGGTAAGACTGGAGGGACGGGAACATCACCAGCCGAAACACAACGTGCGACACCTGCCTGAGCAATCACTTCTGAAATCACCTGATCCGCTCGATGGGCGTAGGTATGACCACCTAAAACAGCCGCGCGACCAGCCGCAGCAATGGCCTCCCGTTCGTCATCGTTCTTCAAATAATACCGAACCAACTCTTCCAAATTATCATCGTCATACATCACCAAATGTTCGCGATCTTTAAACAAGTCGTTCAACAACGCATTATCATCCAAGCGATCCGTCAAAAGCATACTGCCCGAGCACAGCGATTCAAACACGCGCATATTCAAATCGCCATTCAAACTGCGATTAAATACAATCTTACTTCGGCTGTTAAACAACGCCATCTCCTGCAAGATTTTGCTCTCGATATGTACATCAAAACCTGCATGGACCAAACGATCCAAAAGCCGCACACGATGCGGGTGCCATTGGCGATGGGTTTGCCCGACAAAGCCGATATCATAAGATTTGTTCGCAGGAATCTGCCCGTGTATCTCGGGCGCACACGCAGAAGGCAACCAGCCCACAAAAGGACAACCTGCCGCTTTGAACTGATCTATGAATTGATTATGCACCAAATACGTATGGCTAAACAATTTGGCATATTGCAGGCGCCAATCACTTTGACCAGTATGTGTGTCCACAGACAAACACACCGTTGGACAATCTAATTTTTCCAAACCCATTGGCATAAATCCAGTGGCACTATCAACCCACATCATCAGATCGGGTTGCCAACCTTTGGGCAGTTTATCCAACACCTGTGCAATATCCACTTGCCCTCTTTCCATTGGGATATCACACGGCTGAGCCAAACGCCCAATCAGATCCAACTTTTCAACTTGTGCAGCTTCTATCGACTTAAACGCGTGTTGTTCTTCGGCCTCTCGCCATTGTTTGAGTTCGCCCGAGTCAATCACAGGCCCACAAGTAATCACATCGTGTGCTTGTCGAAATGCATCGACATAATACCGCCCCATCGAAATGGGATTTGAAACATGGCTGACCAACACTTTAAGTCGTCGCTCGCCATTGGGCGATTGAACAGCAGGCGCTTTAACATGAACTGCGGGCGCTTTTGGTTTTTCCGTTTGCAAAACCTTGGCACGAGGCACTTTGCATACAGCCACAAAAACCTCGTCGCCATCGTCAACACCATCTCTAAAATTGAATGCGTCATAAAAAGGTTGATTGGCCTCTGCTCGCATTTGTCCATAAACCGACACATCTTCATAATACCGATTCAACAACGCCTCAAATTCATCCAATTCCAACATGCCCACATGGTATTCATTGGCATTGGCAGGCAAATCATAAATCTTCTTATTTGGCGTACTGATCACCAAAGTACCATCCGCTTTTAAAAGCCTCTGAATCTCGCTCAACAAATCGTCATGCTCACGCACATGTTCCATTGCTTCAAAACAAACCGCCACGTCAAACTGATCCCCCTTAAGCCCCACCTTACGAATATCACCCACCAAACGCCGAATATCGGCATTTCCAAAAACCCGATTGGCAAATTGCTGCGCATTGGGCTCGAGATCTAAACCCACAACACGCGAAGCATCACGCATTAAGAGTTTGGCACCATATCCCGCACCAGATCCCAAATCGACCACAGTTTTACGGTAACAGAACTGGCGTGCAAATGTATATCGCTTGGCGTGGTGCAAATAAATGTCAGAACGAGCATCACCCGGAGTCACGCGATCGTCACCTACGCGAAATTCAAAAGCATCTCCGCCCCCCAAATTCACATGGATAGATTGTGCATCGCCCATTTCACCCTTTTCAACCTGCTCTACCGACGATAGGACGGCCCCTTCAATTACTTGCCGGATGCCTGAATCCAGTGGCCCCAAATAAGATGGCCATTGAACCTGAATGTTGCCCTTAGCAAATACTTCCAATCCCTGCCAGGCCATCGTTTGCCCAGTCTTTTTATTGCCCAAGAATATGTCGCATAGATGCCCTGCACCCATGCGATCCAACTTCAACTTCGCTACCGTGATGTCATCCAAACTATCGACCGCTAAAAAAGCTTCAACATCGGCCCACTCGTAAGGATACAACGCATCACGAGGCGTTTCTAAATCTACTGGCACAACTTTCCTCGCCCGATTCATATCAACCACAGTTTTGTTTGCAAAACGGTCTATACTTGCCACAACAATTTCTTGCCAATTCTCAACAAAATCACCCACCGAAAATACTTCGGCAACCGTCTCCCTTGCCCGATCCCCCATTTTTTTAGCCAAATCTGCATCATCTAACAAAGCCAAAACACGATCACGCAAATATGGAGTGTCGTTAGAGATATACCCATTTTCACCTTCTACAATAGGTGACGTGGCGTTGGCCACACACACAACAGGCATACCCGTGGCCATCGCCTCCAACATGCCCAAGTTGTATCCATCTTCAAAAGCTTCAACCGTTGCATTCACATAGACACGGCACTTCCGAAAATAGGCTTTGAGCACATCCCAGTTCTCAGCTTTTTGCGCCTCAGGTACTTTGGGATTCGCTCCAACCAAAGTACCTGGCACATCTTGCAAAATTTCTTGTATAAACCGAAACCCCAACATATGATCGCGTTCAACAAATAAATTCCCCACAGATAAAGCCACCGCGTCCTCACCTGTATATCCCCCATAATCTTCCAAATTGATCCCTGGACGCACCACAAATCCTTCCAGCCCCCAACTATCGTGTTTCATATTGGAAATAGCAGCAAACACGCCATTGCGCGCGTTGAGAAAAGAACCGACCTCTTGCTGCAATTTCACCATCGTCGCGCGATCATTC
>JABIFK010000366.1 GCA_018650745.1 Candidatus Latescibacterota bacterium
AACGTTGGGATTGGATAATGTGCAGGTGTTGGAGGCCGATGCGGCATTTGCGATGCGGCATTTATTTGGGCCCAAATCTTTGCGAGAAGTGTTTATCAATTTTCCCGATCCGTGGCATAAGGAACGGCATCATAGCAGGCGTTTGATACAAGCACCGTTTGTGCGCACATTGGCAGAGCGTTTAACGGCCGATGGTCATGTGATGATTGCAACCGATCAGGCGGAATATGCCGAGTGGATTGTGGAGGTGCTGGAGGGGCAATCGGATTTGCGATCTCAGCACGACACCACATGGATCGATTTTGTGCCGAACCGCCGGCCTACAAAGTATGAAGAGAAAGCATTACAATCGGGTGTGCCGATTCATTATTTTGAATGGCAACAAAACAGCAATTTGAATGGTATGATTGATGTTGATAAGGTGGGTGATATGCCAAATGTGATTCTGGAAGGTGAGGTTGATCGTCAGCAGGTTTTGGTGCATGCTGAGCGATTGGTTTGGAATGAGACGCATCAAGATGTAGAAGTGGTGGTTAAGTTGATGGATGTGTATGGTCACTTGGAAGATGATCATCGTTTGGTTTCGATGATGGTTCGTGAAGGGGAGTTGGCACAGTATTTTGGGATTTCGGTGGTGTTTCGCAAAGACAATGTGTTGGTGAAGTTGGCCCCTATTGGACAACCTCGTGCAACATGGGGTGTAAAGTTTGCGGTTCAACAAGTCGCAAATTTGGTGTGTGAGACGGTTGAGGGTTTGGCGGTTAAGTCGAGTACCATTGATATTTAGGAGCGTGGCGTTCATTGGACAATCAAAACTTTAAATTACGGCTTGGGGTGAGTGGGTGTTTGTTGGGGGAGGAGGTGCGGTATAATGGTGGGCATAAACACGCGCCTTATTTGACCCATGTCTTGGGGCAGTATGTGGATTGGGTGTCGGTTTGCCCAGAGGTGGAAGTGGGGATGAGTACACCGCGTGAATCAATTCGGTTGCAAGGAACGGTTGAAGACACACATTTGGTGGGGCCAAAGTCGGGGACGGATCATACAGATGCGATGAAAACATGGGCGAAGACGCGATTGGATGATTTGGAAAAATTGGATTTGCATGGGTATGTTTTGAAAAAGGATTCGCCGAGTTGTGGGTTGTTTCGAGTGCGGTTGTATAATCTAGAGACGGGTATTCCGACGCGTGATGGGCAAGGGGTTTTTGCGCAGGTATTAACAGAGCGGTTGCCCCTGTTGCCGGTGGAAGAAGAAGGGCGGTTGAATGATTTGCCGTTGCGAGAGAATTTCATAGAGCGTGTGTTTGCATATTATCGCTTGAAGGAGATGATCAAAGAGAATCCGACGCCGGGTGGGTTGGTGGCATTTCATTCGGGGATGAAGATGAGCATTTTGGCACACAGTCCAAAACATTATCGGGAAATGGGCCAGTTGGTGGCGTTGGGCAGTACGATTGCGTGGGATGAGATGATTGAGACATATGGGCGGTTGATGATGGAGGGATTGCATGTGATGAGCACGCGAGGCAAGCACGTGAATGTGTTGATGCATGTGATGGGGTTTGTGAAAGATAAGATGACTGGGTTGGATAAGGCGGAGTTGTTGGAGGTTTTTGAGACGTATCGGAAGGGGTTGTTGCCTTTGATTGTGCCGATTACGTTGTTGAAACATCATTTGAACCGGAATGAAGTGCCAGATTGGGTGATGGAGCAGGTTTATTTAAGTCCTTATCCGGGAGAGTTGATGTTGCGGAATCATGTTTAGAGGGTGAGGGAAGGCAAGATGAGGTATTTTGTTCAACGAATTTATTGGTGATACTTTTTTATTTGTTTTAGTTGCCTTCGGCGACCTCCTTTTGTAACGACACAAAAGGAGGCAAAAAGTCGCCCCTCAAGTGCCGGGGAGGCTGATTTTCCGCAAATACCGACGGTGGGTACAAAAAATAAAGTGGCCTCCAAGATGAAGTGGGGTTGGAAAGTATGGTGTGGGAGGGAATGGTGCGGAAAATCAAAGGCGGAGGTGGGAGAGTGGTAGGGTGTGTAAGGTGAATGAATTGGGTTAATAAATATTCTCCCCCTTTCCAAAGGGGGACTCAGGAGGATTGATTGTGAAACAGATTTATTGGGTGAGGCATTGTCAGGCTTTGGGTCAGTCGCCGGAGATGGCGTTGACGGATTTGGGATGGGAGCAGGCGAAGGCGTTGGCGGATTTTTTGGGGGATAAGGGGATTGTGCGGGTGGTGGCGAGTCCGTTTGTGCGGGCGCGAGAGTCGGTGGTGCCTTTGGCGCGACGGTTGGAGTTGGCGATTGAGATTGATGCACGGTTGGCAGAGCGGAATGTGGGGGATTTGGGAGTGGATTGGGAGGCGGATACGGAGCAGGCGTTGGCGGTAATTTATAATATGCAGATTGTGATTTGTTATGGCAATGGTTTTTAGATGGTTGTGTTTATGGTGATGAGATCGGGAAGGGTTATGTTGATGGTGGATGTTTTGGTGATTAAAGCGGCTTGGTTGAATCCGGTGGATGCGTTGTGGTATGAATGATTTAATCGTGGGCAGATATGGAGATGGTTTGTTTTTGCCACCACGAGGTGCCTGCAAACAGGGCGAGTGAGAAGGCAAGGCCAATGGCGCAGATGGCGACCATCCCGGCGCTTGCAAAGACGGGACCAGTACTGAGGGCACCGGCACTGGCGGCAAGGGCGACGGCTGTTTCTGTGGCACCTTGCGTGCGACCGCGCTCGATGGAGGCTAAGGATTCTGAGAGCAGGGAAGAACCTGCGATGAAACAGAAGTTCCAGCCAAGGCCCAAGAGGAAGAGGGCAAAGATGAGGAGGGGCATTTGTGTGGAGATGGGGGTTAATATTGCAGAGATAGCCAAGATGATCGCACCTATAATGACGATGGGGACGCGACCGAATCGGGTGATGAGTTGACCGGTAATGCTGGAGAGGCCGTACATGCCTAAGGTGTGTGCCATGATGACCCACGAGATGGCTTTGGCGCCGTGGGCGTGGTGGTTCATGTGTAATGGGGTGATGACCATGATGAAGGTCATGACGAGTTGGCCAATGACCATTGCGCTGACACCGAGGCGGACGGATCGGTCTTGGAAGATTTCTTTGAGGGGGCGTCCTTCGTTGTTCTCTTCGGAATTGCTTTGATTCATAAGAGCTTGCCCAATGGCCATCGGGTCGGGGCGTAGGAAGATGATGTTGAGTAGCAGGGCGATGGCAATGAGTGCGGCTGAAAAAATGTAAGGACCTGTGTAAGTGTGTAAACCAAAAGAGGTGGATAGATGACCCGATGGGTCGACCAATAAAGGGCCACCTATTGCACCCACTGTGCCGGCTAAGACGATCCATCCGATGGCTTTGGCTTGTTGTTCTTGAGGGTAGACTTCGGCGGCAACGAAGCGGGCTTGTTCAATGACACCACGGCCCATGCCCATGAGCAGACCTCCAATGGAGAAGCCGATGAGAGAAGACCACGGTTGGATTGAGGTGACACAAAGGATGGCGCCGAGTGTGGCGAGAACATAGCCGATGGAAAGACCGGATCGGCGACCGACGCGGTCCATGAGCCAACCGACGGGGTAGGCGGCAATGGCGCGGCCCAACATAACAACAGTAGGAGGAATGCCTGCGTAGGCATCGCTGCCGCCTAAGTGGGCGGAGATGATGGGCATGAGGGTGAATGATAAGATACTGGATGCGCTGAACAGGCTTTGAGTGGCGAAGAGTGTGGTGGTGATGCGTCTTTGTATGGACTGAGAAACCATGGAGGTCTTTCTGAAATGGCGTTCTGGGATATGGGTGTGCTCAATGTAAGGCTTCTGGGGGGAATGATCAATAGATCGCTCTTGTGTACGCAGATGGCTTACGAGAGTAGATGGTGAAAAAGGTATGGGAAGAAATGGTGCGGAAAATCACGGGTGATTTTCTACGATGGAGGAGTGCCCTGTTTGGTGAGGAGGTGTGTTTTTATTTTGATTATAGGGGGTGAAAAATGGTGATCGAAGTGCAATTGTCTTCAATTCTTCCTGATCAGGAGAGGTTGAGATTTTTGACGGCAAGATAAATTTCACCACGGCTGGTGAGGCGATATGCTGGATCGCTTTCGCGATGTGTGCGTTGACGACTCATTGACCAAATGGCCGCAAGAATGAGAACGTCTTTGAGTGTGTTTTGTTCTTCTGGTGAAAATGGCCGCGCTTTTGTATAGGCATTTAGAAACATTGAGAGCCAATTTGTATCGAGTCGGCCTATTTCTGTTGTGTCGTCAAAACGGCTTGCCCAGCGAATGGCGGCCATACCAAAATCGAGCAAAAATGGCCCTGGAATCACTTCGAAATCTATCAGTCCGATGAGTTGGTCACCGTCAAAAAGAATGTTGCCGGGTGTCGCGTCTGAATGCATGAAGCCGTTTGGGAGTGAGATGAGTTTTTGCCAAAGGGGTTCAATGCGAGAAAGCGCCTCGGCACCTGCATCTCGAATGTCAGGTCGGGTCATATTAAAAGTGTCCCATTCGGCAACAATGCGTTCCATACCTGTGCTGATGCGTTCGCGTAAATCTTTTGGCGGTGGTATATTGGGCAAATCAGATTGCAAACGATGAAAGTTGCCAAGGAGCACGCCTGCTTGAGACTGATGAGTTGCGGTGGCATTGCTCCAAGCGATTTGACCGGGTAAGACCGTAAATATTTGATAATTGTGGCCTTCATACTCTGTAAACCATTTTCCGTGTTTGTTTTGAATGGGTTTTGGACACGGGAAGTTGTGGGCATAAAGATGATCCATCAGCCGGCACGAGTGGTTTAATTTGTCGGTTTGAGACGGTTCTGGTGGAAACGTGTGGCGTTTGAGAATGTATTCGCCTGATGTGTGTTTAAGCTTCCAAGCTGTGTGCAACGTTTCGTTTTCAGACAGATCGGAGGCCTCGGCGTCTGTCAGATTGTAAATTTGGAGAAGTTTGCTAAGATTCATTGTGTTTTTCCGGTCTTGTGGTTGGCAGGATGTATAAATGTTTGCAGGCATTCCTCTTTTTGCTTTGCAAACAGGTCTCAACTTTTAGACGTAACGAAAGATTAAGGTACTACAAACTTGCACGCGCGTCTTCAGTTGACTATACTTTTGCTTATGATGACGATTGATATTCGACCGCTTGAAGAAACGGAATTGCACCGTTTTCATTTTTTTCCGTTTGGCACAATGGAAACACAC
>JABIFK010000474.1 GCA_018650745.1 Candidatus Latescibacterota bacterium
AAAACGGCATTGACCAATTTGCTGATGTGTATGCCTTGGGTTTTGTGCGCGATTGAAACGGATTCGTTAACGATGGCATAGGAGGGCACCCGATCGAGGTGGTGGAGTTGATACACGCTGAGCCGGAGCAGGTTGCGCAATGCCGATTTTTGTTTTTTAACGGGTTTGGGCAAGTAGACATTGAGAATATGGTCGAGTTTTTGTAGCCAAGTGAGCGTGCCTAAGACCAAGTGCTGCAAGAGGTCACGGTCTTTGGCTAGCAATTTTTTGCGCTGTGCATCAAGCAAATGATTGGCATAAGCGCCGTCTTCGACACGGCACAAGATATCAAGTGCAAGTTGGCGTGGTGTTTGGGCCATAAAAGTTGGTGAACCGCGAGAAGTAAGACGTGAAAAGAAACATCAAAAACGAGATTTTTTTTTAAAAAGGCTTTTCCTCTTGCCTCTTATTCTTATTTTCAAAAAGGTAAGGCGCACATGAGGCGAGGAATGCAAATGGAAAACAAATTGTTAAGGTGGTCAGATAGCAGGAGGAAGATACGTTATTTGTAGGGAAGATGTCAAGGTAAGTTGCTTTAAAGCCCTTGACTTAAATGGGGGGATGAGATAAATTGATCCGGGTGTGGTTTGGGGCAATGTGGGTTTGGTGTGAATGAAATGAGACATTCATTTTAGAATTCGTAACGAACGACTTTTTTTGTTGGAGGATAGGATGGTTGATGAGGAGCTTTTGATCCTTGAAGATGAGGATGAAGAAGAGGAAGAGGACGCTGAGGGGGAAGAAGAGGGGGAAGAAGAGGGTGAAGACGGTGGCAAAGCTGGCCCCTCCTTTTTGGGCAAGGGGTTGATGGATGCACGGACCATTTTGATTTCTGATCCCGTTGATCATAAATTGACGGCCAAAGTGACTGCGCAGTTGTTGTTTTTAGACCATGAAGACCAAGAAAAACCGATTCGGATTTTTATCAATTCGCCCGGTGGCAGTGTGTATGATGGGTTTGCTATTTATGATATGATTCGATTTGTGCGCCCTAAGGTCAAAATTATCAGTTCGGGTTTGTCGGCCAGTGCTGCAACCGTTATTATGTTGGCCGCAGATAAAGAAGATCGAATGGCGATGCCCAATGCACGCATTATGATTCATCAGCCTTCCATGCGCTTTCAAGGAGCAGCAGAAGATGTGCGGCGCACGGCAGAAGAAGTGTTGAAGATTAAAAAGAAAATCAATCAAATGTATGCCGATGAGACGGGTCAATCTTTTGAAAAGGTGCAAGAAGATACCGACCGTGATTATTGGATGAGTCCTGATGAGGCTTTGGAATATGGCCTGATCAGCAAGATTGTGCACAACCATGATGAGATTGATGGGTAAAAGGCGGTCACAAGTTGCAGGTCAAAAAGCCACACGTTTAAAATCGTAAAAGCTAAATCATATGTAAGACCGCGGATCTACTGAAAAGATTAACGGTAAATGGCAGATGGCAGATGACTAAAATCCTCTGTTTTCTGCCATTTGCTTTTTGTGAGGTGATATTATGTCAAGAGCAGATCGTTTTTTGAATGCGTGTCGGAAGCAGCCTGTAGATGCAACACCGGTTTGGTTGATGCGTCAGGCGGGGCGGTATATGGCGGAGTATCGGGCAATGAAGGAGAAGTATGAATTTTTGGAAATGGTGAAGACGCCCGATTTGGCCACCGAAGTGACGATGCAGCCTGTGAATGCGTATGAAGTAGATGCGGCAATTATTTTTCAAGATTTGTTGCCTATTTTGCAGCCGATGGGGCTCGACTTGGAATATGTGCGTGGCGAAGGTCCCGTGATTCACAACCCGATTCGAACCGTGGCCGATATTGATGCATTGACGATGAAACCGGCCGAAGAAGCGACGCCGTATACGTTTGATGCGATTCGACAATTGCGCAGAGAATTGGATGGCAAGGTGCCTTTGATTGGTTTTGCGGGTGCGCCGTTTACGTTGGTGAGTTATGCGGTTGAAGGCGGTGGATCACGCAATTATTCGTTTGCAAAAGGTTTGATGTATGGTCAACAAGACCAGTGGCATCGGTTGATGGATATGATGGCTACGGCCATTGGGCACAACTTGGCAGCTCAAGCGCGCGCAGGTGCGCAGGTATTGCAAATATTTGACAGTTGGATTGGTGCGTTGAGTGCATCGGACTATCGGGAATTTGTTTTGCCGTATTCCAAAAAGGCCATTGAATTGGCACGTGAAGGTGGGGATGTGCCTATCATTCACTTTGGAACGGGCACGGCGGCGATTTTGGATTTGATCAAAGAAGCGGGGGGGGATGTGATTGGTGTGGATTGGCGTATTGACTTGGATGTGGCCTGGGATGGTTTGGGTGATGTGGCCGTACAAGGCAACTTGGATCCCGTCATTTTGTTCGCACCTTTTGAGGAAATCAAACGCCAGACCACGCGTATTTTGGACAGCGTGAAAGGGCGACCGGGACATATTTTTAATTTGGGTCACGGGATTTTACAACACACGCCCATTGAAAATGTACGAGATTTGATTGATTTTGTGCACGATTATACAAAGGTGTAATGATGGGTAAACTTGGTATTTTGATGATGGCATATGGCAGCCCCGAATCGTTGGATGATATGGAAGCATATCTCAATGATATTCGAGGTGGACGCCCGATGTCGCCTGAGTTTGTAGAAGAGTTTCGCGGACGTTATGCCCAAATTGGGGGCAAGTCTCCGCTGAATGCATTGACCTTTGCACAGGCCGAAGCGACCGAGGTTGTGTTGCGAGAACGTGGTGTGGATGCAAAGGTGTATGTGGGTATGCGTCACTGGATGCCGTGGATCAAAGACGCGGTGGCTGACATGCACGCCGATGGCGTGACCGATGCTGTGGCCATTGTGATGGCACCTCATTATTCGAGCATGAGCATTGGGCGGTATTGGCAGAAGGTGAAGGATGCACAAGAAGCGGTTGGCAGCGATATCGATTTTCAGTTTGTCGATTCGTGGAGCCGGCAGAAAAAACTATTGGATGCTCAACTTGTTAAAACAAAAGCCGGTTTGGCCAAGTTTGATGTGGGTGACAAAGTGAAGGTGGTATTTTCTGCGCACAGTTTGCCTGCTCGACTCAAAGAAATGGGTGATCCTTATGACGATGAGTTGCAAGACAATGCTCAAACATTGGCCGATCGATTGGGTGAAATTGATTGGATGTTTTCGTATCAAAGTGCCGCCAAGACGGGCGAGCCTTGGTTGGGACCGAAGATTGAAGATGTGATTTTGGAATTGGCGCAAGCGGGGTATCGAAATATTTTGTCTGTGCCAATTGGGTTTGTATGTGATCATGTTGAGGTGCTTTATGACATTGATATTGGTTGCCAAGAAATTGCCCAAGAACAAGGTGTGCGGTTGGAGCGGGTTGAGATGATGAACAATGATAGCGTTTTTGTGGGTGCTGTTGCAGATGCAATAGAGGAACAAGTGAAAAGTAAAGGTCCACATGATGGGTGAACAAATATACTTTTGTTTTAAAACCGTGAGGTTTGTATGCATGTAACAATTATTGGCGGTGGCATTGCAGGGCTTGCGACCGCTTTTTATTTGCAAGAAAAAGCCAAAGAACAAGGCAAAGTGGTTCAGTATACGTTGTTGGAAAGTGGCGATCGTTGGGGGGGGAAGATTGCAACAGCATCGGTAGATGGGTATTTGGTTGAGGGTGGGCCCGATTTGTTGCTGACGCAAAAACCCGCTGGCATTCAGTTGTGCAAAGATTTGGGGCTGGGTGAGCGGTTGATTCCAACGAATAATGATCGGCAGAAAACCTTTTTGGTACAGAAGGGCAAGTTGGTTCAGTTTCCGGCTGATTTTTCATTGGTGCCTACCCGATTCTGGCCATTTGCCATCTCAAGTTTGTTTTCTTGGCCGGCTAAGATGCGAATGGGAATGGAGCTTTTTGTTCCACCGCGCAAAGAAGATGGTGATGAAAGTTTGGCCGATTTTATTCGGCGGCGATTGGGTACCGAAGCATTGGATAAAATTGGCGGGCCGATGTTGGCGGGTATTCACAGTGCAGACCCTGAGCAGTTGAGTTTGCTGGGTTCATTTCCGATGTATGCAATGATGGAGAAGAAGTATGGCAGTTTGATTAAGGCTGCACGCGCAATGAAAAAGAGCCGACCTGCGCCAACATCGGGTCAAAAACCACCGGCGATGTTTAACAGTTTGATTGGTGGGCTAGGTGAGATGGTGGATGCGTTAATGGAGCGATTGGGCGGAGATTTGCGAATGGGTGTGGCGGTTGAAAAGATTGAGAAGACCGATGCGGGTTATGATGTGCGTGTTAATGGTGAGACGATTCAGACGGATGCACTTGTATTGTCTACACCTGCTTACGCGGCTGGAGATTTGGTAGCAGGTTTTGCGCCAGACTTGGCTGGTGCCTTGCACACAATTCGGTATGTTTCAACAGCAACGATTTCTTTGGGATATAAAAAAGCAGATGTTGAAGGACAACACGATCTTGAAGGATTTGGATTTTTGATTCCCAAGAGTGAAGGGCGTCGTATTTCGGGCTGTACGTGGGCATCGACCAAGCTCAATTATCGGGCGCCGGAAGATGGTGTGTTGTTGCGTACATTTGTGGGCGGTACTGGGCAAGAAGAACTGGTAGATTTGAGCGATGAAGAATTGATTGCGTTATCGCGTGAAGAGATTGCCGATTTGATGGGCGTGACTGCCGAGCCGGTTGTGACGCGTATTTATCGGTGGAAAAATGGGCGACCTCAGTATGATGTGGGGCATTTGGATCGTGTGGCTGAGATGGAGAAAATGGCTGCTGATGTTGGACAGGTACATTTGGTTGGCAGTGCGTATCGTGGGTCGGGTATTCCTGATTGTGTGAAACAGGCATTAGATGCGGTGGAGAAGATATTGGGTGATTGATACTTATAGCACTGTTTTTAGGTATTGATGATTGGTTATAACAAAAGACCGCTCGTTTTTGAAACGAGCGGTCTTTTGTTTTATAATTCGTGGCTACTCATGTTGGCAGGACTGTGGTGCCATTGGCCGTCTGCGATGACCCATTTTTCTTTTTTAAGGTTGGAAATAGTTTGTGTTGGATCGTGTTGTGTGAGGATCATACGTGGTTTATGCTCTGGTTTGATAAAGCCAATTTTTTCGTTGAATGTGAAATGAGCGTTACTTGCACCGGTGACTGCGTGCACGTTTTTGTGTGACGGTAGCCCGGCTTGTTCCATGAGTTCGAGTTCATAGAGCAAACCCAAGCCGTGGGCCACACCACAAGAACCCGCGTCGCTTCCTGCAATGATGGTGACGCCCATTTTGTCGGCTTCTTGTAAACGTATTGCGTGGTCGTCGAGAATTTTTTGTAGGTTGGCGACGATTTTTTTACTCCAGCCCATTTTGTCGGCTTCGTCTACTTGGATTTGAACCGGTACAAAGGTCGGCACCCACGCGATGTGTTGGTCGCGCATTTTTGCAAGTTGCTCTGATGTGACAAAGAAACCGTGTTCGATGGTGTTGACACCACCTTGGATGGCGTTTTCGATCCCTTCTGCGCCAGAGGCGTGTGCCATGACGTGTTTGTTGTGTTTTTGGGCTGCAATGACAAAGGTGCGAATCTCTTCGGCAGACATTTGGGGTGCTTTGGTGACTTGGCCTTTTTTAAAATTGATAATGCCTGTGGGCACGACTTTGATGTGGTCTGCACCGTCTTCAATACGCGCGGCAACACAGTCTTCTGGTGTGGGATGGTCTTCTATGGGGCTGCCAATAAAACTTCCATAGCGGCCTTGGTGGTAGATGGCAGCACCGGGGCTGGTGATGTTGGGTGCTTGGCCATTGCGCTCAGATTTGAGATTTAAGCCGACATAATCGTTGTCGCCGCCATC
This sequence comes from Candidatus Latescibacterota bacterium, assembly GCA_018650745.1. Lineage (GTDB taxonomy): Bacteria > Latescibacterota > UBA2968 > UBA2968 > UBA2968 > JABIFK01. The sequence goes on from JABIFK010000474.1 coordinate 5,907, forward strand.
GCGCATGGCAACGACACCGGTTTGCAAAATTTTGGTGAGTCTGTTTCGGGCATGTTCTTGAAGGGTTTCGGAGGATTGGGATTGATAGGATTTCCTCTTTTTAAAGTCGAGCTCTGCTCCCTCTAAGAATAGATGTGCATGACCTTCTATGAGGCCGGGCAACAGTGTGTGGTTGGGCAATGTTGCGTTGGGTTCTGTTTGTTCTTGTAGGAGGGTTTGAGGCGGCTCATTTTGACCGACATAGTGGATGACATTGTGGTCAAAGACCACGTGTGCATTGTCGATGGGTGATGACAGACTGCCGTCTATGAGTTTGCCCACACAAAGCCACGGGGATGGGGCGGATATT
>JABIFK010000400.1 GCA_018650745.1 Candidatus Latescibacterota bacterium
CATCAATTGTAGGAAACGTGGCCCCATACACATTGTTTAACAAATGTAACACATCGTTGGCAATAAGTGCGTGCCCAGTCGGCCCAGGATAATATCCATTTAAAGAATAAAAACCGCCCAAGAAGTCAGCCGACAAAGTTCGACTGCCCATTGCCGCACCAGACACGTGTATGTTGTGATAAAATGTATGCAAATCATAAACCAACGCGCCGTGTGCTTCTGCCAATTCGGTGATGGTTTGGTTGAGTGCTGACACACCTTCACGAATTTTCCCAATCGCGTCACTATTAAGTACAGAACCCTCTGGTAATTGAGAAAGGGACCCAGACATAAACTGACACCCCATCTCCATCAAACCATCTGTTGTAATCACAACATCTTCAGCCAAATCATAGCTTTTACGCAGAACAGAAGGCTCCACTTTCAAATTACGCGCAGCAGACTCGAGGGTCGAAAAATAGGCAGTGTCCAATGGATCAGGAATGTTTACCAGCAATACTTCAGCACCTTGTTCTCGAAATGCTTTCAGCACCTTTTCGTAGTTATCGCGAAAAGCACCTTCTTCAGGCCAAGCACCACCAGTAGCAGCTTCTAATACTTCTTGAAAGCCCAAAGCAACCAAAGCGAACGAGGGGTTGCGAGACTGTGCATATTCAAATTGTGTCTGCCGTATTTCGGCCTTGCCTTGACTGAACTCTTCAAAACCTAAAATCAAATTCGCCGACGTTTTTTTATGATCGTCGCGATTTATCACCGGCAGTTCTGGCCGCAATCGAAGTGCATCTTCCACTGTAAAACCAGGAATAGAAAGGTTGCACAATGCCCGAGCGTCTACATTATCTCTTACGGTTGTCTGAAAGTGAGCAGGCAAGACAACGGGCAATTGCTCAAATCCTGTGGGTTGTCCAATGCCTGGAGCTTGAATCAATGGTTGCTCAAACCGTGTTTGCATTTGTCGTGCCATTTGAGCAGGAAAACTATCTTCTTGAAATACCTGCTGTAAACCAAAATCTACAAAACCTGCCGCAAGCCCTTCGCCAACAACAACAAATGTATTGGTATCAAGCTTGCCACTATCCACAGTGTGTATAGCCGCTTTTGTTTGCCCAACAGCATCCGCATTACTTTCCAATTCTGAACCAGAAATCGAATCAAAAACTTTGTCCATCACATTGCGTTGCAGTTTATCTCCGCTGTCGAACACACCTTCAATGGTATCCCCCATCTGACGCTTGGTTGCCTGAGTAACAGAATCCATTGAAGTCGCCAAACTACCGTCTGACTCTTCTTTAGCAGAAAGGATATTCACAACCTGTTTGACGCCAAAAAGAGGCAACGCGATAGAAAAGCTGACCACTGACTTTATCAATTTTCTCATGGGACACTCCATTACATCAGGTATACGTATTAAGTGTGATTGAGGTTCGAATGTTCAAGCAGTTTCTAAGGTTTTCAGCAAATCACGCTGAGATTGATAATAGAACAAAACGTCAAAGCATTGATGTTCTTGCACCAAGTTAAACACTTGGGGCAGGGCAATCTGACTCGGCAACTGAATCCAATCTGCCCAACGCCTGCGCAGCATTTGATTATTCGTATGGGGTTGGAAACTGCAGAAACGATCTAAATATTCATCCCCACCGGTTGAATGCCTCCAAACCACCAACGCAGCAGCAATTCCCGAGGCAAACGCATCATTGGCTTCAAAGAACTCGCCATTACGGGCGATAAAATGTGCCATCACTTCCGGATGTCGAATATTCACCAACGTGACAGGCCAAGCCAAACCCGCATAGAGGTTCATTTGCCCCAACTCGTGAGGCGCGCGCAAGCTTGCCCAATCTGTTTTATCCCACGTCAGGCTTGATCGGGGCATAAAGTATGAACCCCGCCCAATACCATGCCAATACAACCCCAACAGATTAGGGGCGTGTTTGTGCAACACCTGATCAAAGAGCAAACGCAATGTAGGATACAAAGTCTGAACGATCAACCCCAAAGCTTCAAAGCTGATGCCCACAAAACCAGGTCGTGCGTTATCTGTGCATAATTCAATAAATCGAACGACGACCTTTTCAATTTCTTTTCGTTCACTCTTTTTTGTAACATCTTCCAAACAATGCTTGGCAAGAGACAGACCCATTCCGGCATGAAGCGCAACCATACATGACACAGGCAACCCAGTCAGCGTTTCGTCTGTTAGTAAGTGTTCTGGCACTTGCCCATCTTGCCAAACCCATTCAGTATAGAAGTGCCCCAACCCTTCCGTTGCCCAAACTTTATTATAAGAATCACAGGCATTTGTTTTTTGAACCAAGGTTGACAATGCCATATCACTACGACGTGAGATGTCTAAAACAGATTCTACATATCGAAACGTTCCAAAGCTCTGTAGCTTGTTACCCAGTTCCTGCCAAACCAATTCACGGCCCGAGCCTTGTACACGAGCACTAAGTCCTTCTGCTATAACCCGAACAGCGTCTATACCTGTTTTATACAAATGCCCAGAGCCCAACCCATTTGGGGTAAAAGCGTGTAATAAGGGGTCTAATTTTTCCTCAGCTAACCGGTCTCCCGCAATTAATGCATCGCGCATGAAAGTTACAAATTGACTCTCAAAACGTCGAATTAAATCTGGCGATGCTTGCGATGTAGACGGGTGAACCACCAAATCAGCAAGGTGTTTCATTCCATACAACGAAACGGTCAAGGGCAATTGCATCATTTTTTTAGCAAAAGAGTGCATCAATCTTACTCGCCTTTAAGGGAACACCAACATCACCTGCCCGGGGTTAAAACGCAGGTCAATAGATTCATGTGATACAATATCACGACGGATTCGCAACCTGATCAACCAACTCAGACAGCACATGATACTGAAAGATATCGCCCAAGTGTTGGTTTTCTTTTAGTGCAGGATAATATCCCTGCAAAGCCTCTTCGCAAGGCCCTTGTACGCATTCGGCCCACAAAGCAGGATCACAACCGTCTGGTGCACGACCATATAACTCAGCAATAAATGGTGCATTCGGGGTTGTATCTTGACGCATCATTAAACCGGATGAGACACCATTGATAAATGCCTTTTTTTCTATTTCATCTTCTGGGTTCAAATGGTTGAGCAAATTTCCCAAAACCTCTGGGTGTAGCACATTGACCATGGTTACGCCCCAAGACAAGCCCGCAAAAGCATTCAATCGCGCAACAGGCTCTGTCGCTTCTCGACGAACCATTTCAATGGGGTGCCAAATGGCGCCATAGCCGGGTAAAAAGTTAATGGGCGAAAAATAAATCGAACGCCCCA
>JABIFK010000741.1 GCA_018650745.1 Candidatus Latescibacterota bacterium
ATACTGGACATCGGTTGCGGAAATGGATTCCTCTTGCGGTGCCTACAAGAATGGTCGGGCGTTGACCTTGTTCCCTACGGCATCGACACCGACGAAAAATGGCGGCCAGAAACACAAGAAATCTTTCCAGACCACAAAGACCATTTCTTAACCTATGACATCGACGATCTCTGTGACAACTGGCCGTCCACCTTTCCACCAACCATTGATTACATCTACTGCAGCCTATGGGGCACTTCCAGATTCAACACGCCCGAGTCCCAATACCAACTCCAAACCCTTTTGGATCGTGTCTCAAACACGGGCCGTCTCATTTTGGGTTTATATGGCGGCAACCGATTTGCAAAAGGCAGTGACGCAGACAAACAAGAGCGCACCATTTTAACCAATACCATCCACCGCATTCAAAAACTCGATTACAATATCTCTGGACAGGCCACATCTACAAGCAGCAACAACATCGCCATTTGGATAGACAAGTCCCCACAAGTATCAATCACCATTCATCCCTTGCAAGACGGTGAAGCAGAAACCTGCGAAAACATTCTGCGCGCGCTTCCCAGTTGGTTTGGCATTGAAGAAGCCATTGTGGAATATTGTGGTGACATTAAAAAAATGGAAACCTATGTCGCCAAAATCGACGATCAAGTCGTAGGTTTCCTTACTTTAAACACACACAATGAATTCACTGCTGAAATTCAAGTCATCGCCGTAAAAGAAGACACACACAGACAGGGCGTTGGAAAACAGTTGACCCATCACATCGAAAACATCCTACAAACCCGCACAATGGAATACCTCACCGTAAAAACCCTCGGACCGTCGAAAGCGTCTAAAGAATATGACCTGACTCGCCAGTTTTATATGGCTATGGGATTCCGCCCCCTTGAAGAGAACGATCTCTGGGGTAAAGACAATCCCTGCCTGATCATGGTCAAATCTATCACCCGTCAATAAGATCACCATCCACCACGCCCATTGGGAAACCGAAAGACGCCTTTCACCTCTATCAACAAAAAAGGGCGATCACATTGATCGCCCTTTTTCATTTACATATTTGCAAAGTCAAACACCCACATCAAAACCTTTAATTGTCATCCGCCTGTAAATCTAACAATGCATTCAAATCATCAGGTGAATAAACAGGAATATCCGATTTTTCAAAATCGTCACGATTTCGTGTAACAATTGCGTCTATATCTATACGTTTTGCTGATTCATACAAAACAGCATCCTCAAAATCTAAAAAATCGCCATCAGCAGCTGTTTTTAAAATAGAACGATCGACAGAAGCAATTTCAAAAAGATCTAACAATTCACATATACGATTTAGAGCAGTCTCTTTGCCAACAGCTGGCCGCGCAATATAATAAATGTCTGTAAGTGTCGTAGCACAAAGATACCCCTGAATCGATTTTCGCTCAACACGATGAAACAACAACAATGCCGTCTCTGCAAAAGGTACACGATCTAACAAAACATCCAAAACGACATTCGTATCAAAAAGGACGGTCATTTATGTTTCTCCGCCAAGTAGCTATAATAATCCTCTTTGTCAACACTTGCTCCTCGCAATGCACCACGTAACGATTCTGTAATCGGACCATACTTTTCTTCTCGCGGTTTTTCTTTTACGGCATTCAAAACAACAAAATAATCAGCCACCAATTGCGACACTGATTTGCCCCTTTTTTTTGCCTGAACTTTGGCTTCTCTAATCAATTCATCATCCAACCGCAATGTAAGTTTGGTTTTCATAATATCCCCCAAAAAGTGACGTATAAAACATGTCCAAAATATACGTCACTCAAATTTCGTTGTCAACTGCCCACTCTAAGTATCAGAAATCCACCCCTCAGAAAACTGATAAATCTTCTAACGCAACACCGCCTCAAAATCCATAAACTCATATAAATTAATAATTTAAAATTTTGCACACCCATTGGCACAACGATTGCAATATCCTAATCGTGTTCACATGATTTATAAACATACAGCTTTCAGCTGTCCGTTTGCGCTTCATCCATTGAGGGTATGGTTTGAACGGAGAGTTGAGTGCTGTCAGTCACAATTTAAGTGACATACACTTTTAGGAGGAAGCACAATGAAACGATATACATTGACCGGACTGGCGTTGGTAATGGCACTCATCATTGGATGCTCGGGCGATGACAATCCATTGGGTACCACAATCGAGCAGACCACCCAAAGCGAACATACCACCCAAGGCGAACACCAATATCAATACACAGGTAGAAATGAAAACAACACGGTGATCGTTCAGGGATGGATCAAAATCAACAGACAAAGTGACAACAGTCTAACGGGAACCTGGCAACTTGAATCGACCAACAATGAAGTAACCCATGTGCCATTGGGCAACGGCACATTAATTGGTGAAATAGACAAAGATGCCCAAGCCAATATCAATCTTCATCCCACGCATACAGATAACAACCTGAGATTGATAGGCACCTTAAAAAACGGCCAATTTCAAGGCCAATGGTCCTACATCACATTCATAGGTCCAACACAGCAAGGTGCATTTGAAGCAAACCAATAAGTAGGGTGCGTGTGACACCCGACACCCATCAGAGGTTGGGGTTATTCTCCCAACCTCTGATGTTTATTTATGGGTACTATTTTCATATTGCCAAAATCTGCTTACCCATCTAAGTTTTACCTATCCACAGAAAGGGCAACCCTTATGGTCAAACGCGTTTGTTTTATATCTCTCACATTGCTCCTCACCCTCATGACGCCCCATTCCACCCAAGCTTGTGGTGGTTTCTTTTGTTCCAACGTGCCAATGAACCAAGCCGCCGAACGCATTCTCTTTACCAAGCGTAACGACGGTAAAATCACCACCCACGTGCAAATACAGTTCAGCGGCTCAAAAACCGACTTCGCCTGGATCTTGCCCGTTCCATCTGTACCCGAATTGGGTATCAGCCACAACAGCGTATTCCAACAATTGCAATTTGCCACCCAACCCACCTTTCAGCTCGAATGGGAAGAAAGCGACTGCGAATTTCTCCCACCTCCCATCTTCCGAAACTTTGATGATGGTGTCCTTGAAGCCGCTGCCGGTGGGGACGTTGAAGTCATCGCCGAAGAACGCATCGGTCCCTACGATACCGCCATCATTACCTCAACCGATCCAACCGCCATGACCGAATGGCTCGTCAACAATGGCTATCAACTCGATGCTCTGGGTGCCGATCTTTTGCGCCCTTACACTGACATGGGCATGTATTTCATTGCCCTAAGGCTTGCCCCCGACAGCGATGTAGGTGATCTCCAGCCCATTTCAATGACCTATGAAGCCCAAAACCCCATGATCCCCATCAAGCTCACAGCCATTGCCGCCGAACCCAACATGGGTGTCCAAGTTTGGATCTTGGGCCAAGACCGTGCCATACCCGAAAACTATCTTCATGTCGAAATCAACGAAGCCGCCATCGACTGGCTCAACTTTGGCTCCAACTATGACCAAGTCTTAACCGATGCCGCCGATGAAGCCGGGGGTCAAGCTTTTACCACCGAATACGCAGGCAAAAGCAGTATTATGGCCGACCGCATTTATCGACCGGGTCAATACGACAATTTGGGGTTGCTGTCGTCACGTACCGATCCCGTGAGTTTTCTCGAAGGTCTGCTCATTTTAGGGTTTCCGCGCGATGCCCAAATGCAATCCCTCATCCGTCGCAACATTACCATTCCCCAACGCGTTTGGGACGAAGGTGTGCTTCAAGTGATCTATCGGGGTGATCGTGAACGATACGAAGAAGCCAAAAAGGATTCCGTGACCTTTCAAGCCACAGTAGAGCGCTCTTTCTACAACAATTTGGAAGCTTATAGAGAATATCTTGGTGACGTACAATTTGATCCCGTAGCATTTATCAGCGATATCGACAACATCATTGTCACCCCGCTAACAGAAGCCCAAGCACTTTTTGCAGATCACCCCTATCTCACACGCCTTTACACCACCCTCTCGGCAAATGAAATGACCGTCGATCCCACGTTTGCTTTCAACCCAGACCTATTAGAGGTTTCCAATATACACACCGCCAAAGCCAAATATGAATGCGCACACAGTGACAGCACCCAGCCCGAAGATGTGGTTGTGCTCATTACGCTAAATGATGGACGCCAATTACGCGTTAAGCCCCCCTTCTTTGGCATTCCAAACCCAGAACCCCTCCCCCTGCCCATCTTTGCCAATGCTGCTTTCAGCCCCTTAGCTGCCGCTCGCATCGAGCGCATGGCCTTGTCGGGCTCGTCTACTGTCATTCGGGGCCTCACCCCTGTATCGCCCGACTTTGATAAAAGTGGCAAAGTCGATTTCGACGACTTTGTGGCCTTTGCTGCTGCCTTTGGCAAACGCGACCCCAATTTTGATCTGTCGGGAGATGGCAACGTCGATTTTCGAGATTTTCTCGTTTTTGTCCAAAATTTCGAGTAATCACATCCATTATGATTACGCCATCATATGGCATATCTATTCTTAACCAATTAAGCCTCGGATGTATTCCATCCGAGGCTTAATTGGTTTTTCTGAGGATATCTAAATCCTGACACAAGAGATACCAAAAATACTTGTGTATATGTCAGTTATCTGGTATGTTTCAAGCGCTCAGCGGTCAAAATGCATCCCATACGGTGTAAGGGAGAAGACCGGTTTATTCATCTGATAGTTGGAGGCTATATGGCAAAAGAAGAAAAAGTTGTACTTGAAGGAACTGTTGTTGACATCTTACCCGATGGTCAATATCAAGTCGAAATTGAAGGTGGCCATCGAATTTTAGGATATACCTCGGGCAAAATGCGCCGATTCAACATCCGTATTGTTGTTGGCGACACCGTTACTGTAGAAACATCTCCTTACGATTTGGCACGCGGACGCATCACCTATCGCGATGCCGGTACAGGTGGCCCTCCTCCAGGTGCACCCGGTGGCAACAGAGGTCGCGGAGGCCGTCGCCCTCGTCGTCGTCGTTAATTACCAAGCACGATGCCCACGCACACCGTCTAATGTTTCATCATCTACCTGAAAAGGAATTTCAGGTGACGTGGGCAAGTCTATCTGTAAGTGTGCAAAAGGCGTTTGGCCAACCAACAGGTTATAGGCCAAAATCATCAACACCTCCAAATTGATCACATCTTCGGTATTGTACGCCAAAAGTATTTCGAGTGCGCGTGCATTACCGCGTCGTTTGTAGTCTCCCCACACCAAAACCGCTGTATATCCATCCACACCTTCAACCCGCCGCGATCAATTCCCATCTGCCGTTCACAAGACTTTAGCTCCCTTTATACCCCAAACTGCGCAATACATATCGCAAATCGATATGCGTCTGTTGCATGGGTGTACGCAAATAAAACAGTATCTCAACTACTTGCTAGATGGTGTAGATTTTTGGTATTGTTTAAAGGGCGTACGGTTTTAACGTTTAATAGAATGGTATAGGCTTGGCATTTGCGATTTGTGCGAAAGCGTCACCGGGCTGGTGTTTGTCGTGATCACAAATAGGGTTTGGGGCAATATTTAGACTGGATTTTCTCGCTTGTCAAGCAGAGGCTTCTGCCCCAAGAATGATAGAGGTACACGTCTAAAAGACAGATTTTTTTCAGGAGTTGTTTTATGAATACACTCATTGTAGACGATGATCAATCCTTGATTCAGTTTTTGTCACAAGCCGTTGGTGCACGTGGGCATCAAGGAATTTATACGGCTACTTCTGCCGAAGTGGCTTTGAGCGAAGTGATTTTGCGAGATTATCATCTCATCACCCTCGATATTCAAATGCCGGGAGCCAGTGGCTTAGAGATTTTGCCCCTGATGCGAAATATGTGTCCTCATGCAATAATTGCTATTATTTCAGGGCACATTCCAGACAAAGTGGTCGATGGTATGGCAGGTTGTGCAGATGTGTTATTAGACAAACCTGTGGTGTTGGCCGATTTTTTTGAGCTGGTTGATCTGGCGTATCAAATCAGCATACATTTGGAAAAGGTGCGACGTATGGGGCGTGCACATTTACAAGTAAGGGAGGTGTAGCTTTTCGCACAGAGATAAGTCTCATGGAGCCAGTTTTTATATTATCGAATTTGTTTGTGTTTGATGGGGAGCTATGTTAGGCCTATTTGATATTGCCAAAGTAGCAGATGAGATCGCGCAAAAAGAACCGATTTTTCGGCGAAGTGAATTGTCTTTTGCTGAAGGGCCGTTTCAATTGCGCGATGGCACGCTGATCATATCTGGCGATGGTAACCCTGGTTGTGTGGTAAAAGGACGCGGTAATGTGGTTATTATGGGCTCTTTCGTCGGCAGAGAAGACAAACCTGCTCATATTGATGTAGATGGTGATGTGGTGGTTATGGGGACTGTGTCACAGGCGACGATAGATGCCTCTCGGGTGTATGTGGGGGGGGGGATCATGGATGTGCAATTGAACGCACGTTTGGGCATAGAGGTGGGAGGTGACTTGGGACGTGCGCTTGTTCGGGTTGGTGAATATGATCTGGAAAGAAAAGAAATTGATCAATTGAGAAAGCCTTTGTCTGAAGCAAAAGGTAATGGAGATGCTATTGAGCGAAGGCTCCGGATGGAAGAAAAACGCTTGTATAAGATGTTTAAAAACACACGGGTGAACTTGGCACCCAATATTGGACGTATTGTAATGAGTCAGGGCAAGAATGTGGTGATAGATTTACAACCCATTTATGAATCTTTGTCCAACCGATCGGAAGAAGATGTTGATAAAGCTTTAGAGGAATTTTTTGCCAAAGCCATCGTTGGAATGCTCACCCGTGTTAATGTGCATTTTTTATCGGGCAAAAGTCCCCATCGACAAGTGGTTTTTAAAGGCATTGTGCGAGATATGCACGAATTGTTACTCTTAACGCGCCAGTTTGACAAACAGGTTCAAAATTACCAGGTTTTGGAAGAATCTGTGAATGAGGCCATTGCATGTTTAAATGGGCGTATTGCAGGCATTTATGTTCAGGGACAATGCTTGCCCGATTTGACGATATCTGCCACTGTACCTGAGGTTACTGTTTCGGATGACGGGAAGATGTTGGTCAAGGGAGATATGGCTCGATTACAACTTGCACCCTCAGAGGAGGGTGGAATAGGCGTAAAATGTATGAATACGTCAGGTTTAGAGACCGAACAGATACTTGATGAGGGGCAATTTCAAAATTGCCAATTTTCTGTGTGTGAAGGAGAAATGGTTTGGCAAGCCCTGAATGTTTGTGATAGGGTCGAAGTTTGATCCATTTATTGTGAATTTGACACCGTGCCCGAAGATATTTTTGATATCTTCGGGTATTTTTTATGCAAATACAGATTAGTATAATATCTCAAAAAATAAACCACATCAAAAGTAGGCAGGGCAAAATCAATGTAATGAGCTTGAATCGCTTATTACATTCCTTTCAACCTTCTCACTGTATTCATATCTATCTCAAATGGTACTCTGGGCAATTCTGGATCTTGTAGCTGCATCAATTCCTCAAATGGGGTTCCTTTTAGCTTCATATTATATGTAATCACCATTAATAGCTCTAAATCAATCACATCAACAGTATTGTAGGCAAGGAGGGTTTGAAGAGCGCCCTCATTACCATTGTTAAGGTGATCCCACCACAATTTGACAGCGAAAAAGCCATCCACATCAGTCAGTTCTTTCCTATCAATTCCTAACTGGCGTTCACAAGATTTCAAACCACCTTTATAGCCCAAACTACCAAGGACATATCTTAAATCAATATGTGATTGTTTCATTGGAATCTTAAATTGATTCCTAATGAATGGAACATCAAAAGTAATCCCATTGTAGGTTACTAAAAGGTCGTAATTCTGAATATCGTATCTAAATGCACCCAGGTTTTGATCTTGAACATAAGAATAAATAGATTCACCATCATATACGACAATCGTTGTTATATAATCACCTGGACTGCCTAAACCTGTAGTTTCAATATCTAAATAGGCGATTTTGTTTCTAAATGCTGGAAACATCCGCCACAGCTGATTTGTTGGCAACGCATGATAAAAATACAACGGATTCTGACGCTCAAAGTGCTTCAACGACACCTCCGCACCCTGTCGCACCCTATCGGACAACGCACCACCAAATGGCAAGTTACCCTCTAGCACCTTCTCCCACGAATCAAAACCAGCCGCCCACAACTTCTGCTCGCCAGCTTCACTCACACCCTTGATATGACAAAACGTCTGTTCTAGCATAAAAAATACCTATGAATTCCCTTGTGGATTTAATATTTTTAAGCTGTAGATTGTCTAAAATATAATACGATATAGGAGTTCTAGATGGACAAACTAAAAGGCATTGCAACAAAAGTGGCGCATACAACCGAAACAGAGGAATATCAAACCACAATTACCAAAAAATATTTTGCCACATTCTTTTTAAACAATACACAAATTACAATAGAGTTAGATAATCCTACCCTCATAGAAGAAAACGACGAGGTCATTGTCATTGGCGACAACAATGGATCTGTCTTTAAAGCTAATGCATATAGAAATCTAACCAAAGGTGTCCCAAACGAGCATGAAGGGTGGGTCAAAATTGGTATCGGAATTTTCATGGTCGGAGCAGGCCTTTATATGCTCCACGAGATTAATTATGATTTCGAAAACATGACATTTGCAGGCACAGCCTTGGTCAGCTTTCTTTTCTTGGGTGGGTTGGTCTGGGGCCTAGTGGGTTGGTCTATTAACAGTTCTTTAAAAGATTTTGAAGAAGATAGCATCTCTGAACCTGTTCAAGAAAGTGACCCCAACGACAAGGCCGATAATGAAAGTCAAAAACTTACTTAAGTCCACAGCCAATTTCAAAGAAACAAATCGATCTACCAATTAAAGGAAATATCAAATATGTCAAACGATAAAATCACCAAAACCGAAGCCGAATGGCGTGAACAACTGACACCCGAACAATATTATGTCGCCCGCGAAAAAGGCACCGAACGCGCCTTTACGGGCATGTATTGGGACAACCATGAAGAAGGTGTTTTTCGCTGTCAGTGCTGCAAATCCGAACTCTTTCGCTCCGATCAAAAATTCGATTCCGGCTGTGGCTGGCCCAGCTTCTACGACGCCATTGATGCCAAAAAGATCAATCAAATAGAAGACCTGAGCCACGGCATGAAACGCATTGAAGTCACCTGTGCCAAATGCGACGCTCACTTGGGCCACATCTTCGACGACGGCCCACAACCCACAGGTCTCCGTTATTGCATCAACTCTGTTTCTATCGACTTGGATCGCGATACAAAGTAGAGAGGGTTTTGTGAAAAATTTAACCGACAACATATTCATCGGTAAAAAAGTGCGCCTCACGGCTCTCCGCAAAGATGACATTCCAATCATGCAGCGTTGGAACGAAGATGCAGGATACTTGCGCTTATACAACTCTGACCCCGCAGAGCCCAATACCGAAGCATCGTTGAATAAGCAGCTCGAAGATTGGGACACGTCTCAAACGCAAAAACAATTCATTATGCGTCCCATCAAGAGCGATGAATGCCTTGGTAATGTTGGTCTCTCGGATATATCTTGGTCCAATGGCACCTGTTCTTTGGGTATCACCATTGGAAATCGCAAAAATTGGCGACAAGGGTATGGCCGAGATGCGATGAACCTTCTGCTTAATTATGCATTTAATGAACTCAACCTGCATCGCATCGGTCTCACCGTATTTGAATACAACACCGCAGCTCTCGCGTTGTATGAATCTCTCGGTTTTCAACGCGAAGGTGCCCTACGAGACTTTGTTCACCGCGACGGCAAACGATACACCATGTATTGGTATAGCTTGCTGCGCCCAGAATGGGAAACACAATAACAATGACATTACGCGGCATCTACCCCATCCTCGCCACATGCTTTCACCCCAATGGCGACATTGACTACGACAGTCAAAAACGGCTCATCAATTTCTGCATCGAAAGTGGTGTGCATGGCCTGGTCACACTTGCCAATGCCTCAGAAGGTCACTTGCTCTCCGATATGGAAAAGCAAGATCTTCTCACGTTCAACATAGAAACAGTCGACAGCCGTGTGCCTGTCATCGCTACAATCAATCACCCAGCCGACAATGTCGCATCAGAGTTTGCAGCCTTTGCCGAAA
>JABIFK010000295.1 GCA_018650745.1 Candidatus Latescibacterota bacterium
CATTCTCAGCGCCTTCGACATCCAAGCAGGCTTGATCACACTCAATCAAAAACTCACAGCCCAAGATCGCCCCAACATAAGCAACGGCATTGGCATCCACTGCGGCCCCGTCGTCGCAGGCAACATCGGCTCCGAAGAACGCCTCGAATACACTGTCATCGGCGACGCCGTCAACACCGCCGCACGCCTCGAAAGCCTCACCAAAGAATTACCATCAACCTTGGCCGTTTCAGAAACTTTATACATGCAATCATCCTCTCAAACCCAAAACCAACTCATCTACCTCCAAGACTACGCCCTCAAAGGCAAGGCAGACAAAATCGCCGTCTATGGCCTCCCTGCAATCAACTGAAAACAATCACAATTTATATTTACGAGGCATCCATGCAACAAATCCAAACAGAACCCCAACTCATCGACCAAATGACCACCCCATCAGAAGCGGTCAAAGATGCCGTATCCAAACTCGATGGTGACATCATGATCCTCGGCATCGCAGGCAAAATGGGACCCACCCTCGGAGAATTACTCGCCCGCGCAGGTGCCAACAAAGTCATCGGCGTATCCCGCTTCTCCAACCCAGCAGATCAACAAGACCTCAACGCACGCGGCATCACCACCCACAAATGTGATCTCTTAGACGAAACCGCCCTAAATGCACTTCCCGACGCCCCCTACATCTACCTCATGGCCGGACATAAATTTGGCGCAACAGGCAACGAACCCCTCACCTGGGCAATGAACACCATGCTACCCGGCAAAATTTTGCAACGCTTCCCAAAATCACGCATCGTCTATGTCTCATCCGGCAACGTCTACAAATACACATCCATCACATCATCTGGTGCCACAGAATCCGATCCAGTCGAACCCATCGGTGAATATGCCATGTCGCGCTTAGGGGGTGAACGCCTCGCCGAATTTTATAGCAAACAACAAAGCACACCCCTCTCCATTGTGCGTCTTTTTTATGCCACAGAATTGCGCTACGGCATCCTCATCGACATCGCCCAAAAAATTCACGACCAAACCCCTATTGATTTGGCAATGGGCCACGTCAACCAAATCTGGCAAGGTGATGCCAACGCTTACCTTGCTCAAATGTTTCCCCTATGTGAAAGCCCAGCAAACATCATCAATATGACGGGCAAAGAAGTTTTACCCATCCGAGAACTGGCCACTTCGCTCGGTGAAAGGATGGGCATCAATCCCATCTTCGAAGGCACTGAAAGTGACAATGCGTTACTCGGCGATGCAAACAAAATGTTCAATCACTTTGGCTTGCCACAAAACCCCATCGATACCATCGTTGATTGGGTTGCCCACTGGATGAAAAGTGGTGGACCAACATTAGGCAAGCCCACCAAATACGAATCTCGAACAGGTAAATTTTAAAGGTACTCAAACGGTTGGGCTCAAGACCATCTCAAAATAGCCAAAGCCCACACACGCCCCTTCGAAACTCAAACCTTTCGCTTAGGCAATATTGCCATCGTAGCTTATCCGGGTGAGGTGTTTGTCGACTACCAACTCGCTACAAACCAAAACTCACCATTTGACAGAACCATCACATTAGGATACAGTAATGGCTGTATGGGTTATGTACCCACAGCCGATGCCTACCCCAAAGGCGGTTACGAAAGTGAACAAGCCTTCAAATATTATGGCACCCTCATGATCGCCTCCCATTGTGAAGACCAAACCAAAACAGCCACAATGGATCTCCTCAAAAAACACACAATGGATATGCAATGAAATTTACCGACTTAGATTTACATCCTCAGATTTTAAAAGGACTCAAAGACATGTCACACGAGGACTTGACGCCCATTCAAGAGGCGACAATTCCTCATATATTGGCAGGCAAAGATGTCATGGGTTTGGCAGAAACAGGATCCGGAAAAACAGGTGCCTGTGGTATTCCTTTAGTACAAATATGCGACTCCAAAGTGCGTGAGATTCAAGCCTTAATTTTAGTGCCCACGCGCGAACTGGCCCAACAATATGTTTCCGAAATAGCCAACATTGCCCGCTACACAAACATTGCTCCCTTTGCAATGTTTGGTGGTTTCGACATGGACATTCAACGCGCCAAACTCAAAGATGGTGTACAAATTTTGGTGGCCACACCGGGGCGATTGATTGACTACCTATGGAACAACGCAATGCCACTTGATCAGGTGCGCACCATGGTCTTAGATGAAGCTGATGAAATGCTCAAAATGGGCTTTGTAGAAAATGTAGACTTTATTATGTCGTGTCTGATGCATGAACACCAAACCCTAATGTTCTCTGCAACAATGCCCAAAGAAGTCGAGCGTTTATCAAAATCATATCTCAAAGACCCTATCCGATCAGAACTGATAAAAGGCCAATCCGCACCCCAATCTTTAAACCATCACTTTCAAGTCATTCGCCATTCCGACCGCCTCAAAATGCTCGAAGAGTATCTCAAAGAAGAAGAGATAGGACAAGCCATTATTTTTTGCAATTCTAGAGCAAACGGCAGCCGTCTCATTCGCGAACTCAAGAGAATGCTACCCTCCGTCGATTATATTCACGGTGGATTGGAACAATCACAACGCACCACAATTTTCAACAAATTTCGCCGCAAAGAAATCCATCTATTAGTTGCAACAGACGTCGCCGGACGCGGGTTAGATTTCAGCCATGTCACACATGTTATCAATTATGAGTTTCCAAACTCTTCCGAATCTTATACCCATCGTACAGGACGCGCAGGGCGTATGGGTCGAGAGGGCACTGCCTTAACGTTTGCAACAGACCGTGACCTCATCACGGTCAAACGTTTAATAAAGAACAAAGAACTTACCCCCACCTGGCGAGGCCAAAAGCCCAACTTCGATAAAGTATCAAACCACCAAAGCACGCAAAGAAACCGGCGAAACCGCAAAAGCCGAAACAGTTAACAAACACCCCAAGCACTATATATCGTATCTTCGAACACGCAAGCACAACATACAGGCCCATGGAATTTATAGGTGTATAAAATGCTTGACAGGCCGATTCCATGTTATAGATATTTAATATTGTAGGATCTTTTTTATTAGAATACGTTTTCTAAATGGCGGGGGGCACATTTTAGAAAACACCGAATAATTACATCTTGTAAGACGCACATGCTGTGCATTGGTCACGCCAACTTTCCCCACAGTATTTGTGTTACAGGAGACCAGAAATGTCCCTTATCCGACTCTGGTTGTTTGTTTTTGCTCTACTTTGTGCGACAACGATCCAAGCACAAACAACAATCGACATAGACTTCGACAGCAATGGTGTCATTGATGAGCGTGACTTTAAGGCGCTCACGCAAGCATTTGGCACCAACCAGCTCCGTTACGATTTACGTCCCGATGGCAAAGTCGACTTTCAAGATCTGTTGGTCTTTGTTAAAGCATTTTCCCAGCGTAATACGTCTATTTCAGTCGAACAAGTATTTACCCAAAATGCTGTTGCCCAAATCGACTTCTTCAATCCTTCCACACTTGGCAGTCGTCCCCACGATCTTATCGTAGATGCCCAGGGCCGTGTTTGGTTTACAGACTCGGGCACCCACCAAATCGGTCGCATAGATCCACGTACAGAAACCATCGTTGGTTTCCCCCTCAATACACTCGGCGGACAACCCAATAGCATCACGCTAGATGCCCAAGGGCGCGTTTGGTTTACCGAAGTGTCAGGCAACCGCATTGGCCGTTTTGATCCCTTCTCCGAAGAAAGCCGTGCGTTTACCATTCCAACACCGGGCAGTCGCCCCAAAAGCCTCGCGTTTGATGACAAAGGATTTTTGTGGTTTGGAGAATCATCGGGCGGGCGCATCGGGCGCTTAGACCCCGCCACAGAAAGTGTTGACGAATTTCCGCTTCAGATCTCAGGTAGTAATTTGTGTGGCATTGGCATAGATGCCGTTGGGCGAATTTGGTTTGCCGAATTGACTTCCGGCCGTTTGGGCATGCTCAATCCAGAAACAGAAGCCGTATCGCTTTTTGATCTCTCAGAAGGCGACTTGGATATTCGTCAACTCATTTTAGACAATGCTGGAAGCATCTGGTTTACAGATGCCCAAAGAGGTCAACTGGGCCAGTTCAACATAGAAACCAAGCGCACAGTCTTTTACGCGCTTCCTAAAGAGTTAGCCGAAACACATGCCATTAATAGCGATCGCAGTGGACGTATTTGGATTGCAGGTCAAACAACACAATACATTGCGCAATTAGATCCCAAAACACGACGTTTGATATTGTATCAATTGCCCGTATCGGCCTTTAGCATCGAAAACATAGATATCGATTTTACAGGAGCTATTTGGATTACAGATCCAGACGGCAATCGCATTGGTCGTATCACCACAGGGTCATAAACAATAAATTCTTCAAAAAAACGCGCTCTGAGCATTCAGAGCGCGTTTTTTATGTTTGACACAAAGTAAACGGTGCGCTACTATATCAGCAGCTTATTCATAGCCATTCATCTCTCAAAACAGATCATTACAATGCGTCTTTTGCCATTTTTAATTTTTTATCTGGTTTTATTACAAACCATTTTTTTAGGCACCTCACAAGCCGATCAGCTGGTTTTGATGTCGCCGCATTCAGATGAAATCAAAAATGAATTTGAAGCAGCCTTCCAAATCTACTACCAACAAAAAATAGGGCGCGAAATGCGCTTGGAATGGCTTGACATTGGTGGCGGTACTAGCTCTATTTTGCGCTATATAAAATCAGAATTTAAGCGCTCTCCCAATGGCATAGACATCGACCTCTTTTTTGGTGGTGGGATGGATCCCTACATAGACCTTTCAGAACGTAACTTTTGTGAGCCCTATAAATTACCCGAAGACATATTAACACGCTTACCTGCCAAAATTGGTGGTGTGCCCTTATATGACCCTCAATACCAATGGTATGGGGCAACATTGGCAGGATTTGGCATCGTTTACAACAAACGCGTGCTCGATATTTTGGGGTTTCCGCCACCCAAAACCTGGGCAGACCTTGGCAACCCAAAGTTTTTCTCATGGGTGGGTTCAGGTGATCCGCGAAAAAGCGGCAGTGTACACATGGCCTATGAGTTGATCTTGCAAGCATATGGCTGGGAAAAAGGTTGGGAAGTCATTACCACAATGGGAGCCAACGTTCGCAATTTTGGGGCAAGTGGCTCCTATGCACCCAAAGAAGTTGCCGTTGGAGAAGTCGCCTATGGTTTGTCCATAGACTTCTATGCCTGGATGCAAGCCGAGCAAGTAGGAGGTGGATATATCGGTTTCACAATGCCAGACAATCTCACCATAGTCAATCCCGATGGCATTGCCATTTTAAAAGGTGCACCCAATCTTCCAGCGGCTCAAATATTTTTGGAATTTGTGATGTCAGATGCAGGGCAAAAATTGTGGTTTTTACAAAAAGGAATACCCGGCGGGCCAGTAAAAAGTCAACTCAATCGATTTACCGTCTTGCCCGACTTATACGACATATATCAAAAAGAAGCAGCAATCAGCCTTAATCCTTTTCGTTGGAAATCTGATCTCATCTACGATGCCCCCACAGGTGGTGGACGCTGGAGCATTGTCAACGATTTAATAGGCGTGCTGATCATCGACTCACACGCCGCACTGCAACAGGCCTGGCAAGCTGCAACAAAAGAGGGCATATCCAAAGAAAAACGCCAAGAACTTTCTGCAATGCCCATTACAGCAGCGCAAGCACAAGAATTGGCCAAGTCTTGGCGAGACCCCGAAATACGCAACCGCACCATGGCCCAATGGACAACCTTTGCTCGTGCAAAATACGGCGATTATCGCCCGCCCTTGTTGACCCAAATTGTCGATTGGCTTACACTCATCTTCCCAGTGGGCATTGCCGCATCCGCAGTATTTTATCTATGGCGCTTGCGCTCTTCCTAATATCATGATCCACAGATTTTATCACTGTTCAAAGTAGGAATACAAATGATTCGGATTTTTTCTTATTCGCGATCTTCAACGCGCATGGAAACACCAAGCATAGCAGAACTGCCCCAACATTTAGAAGATGAGGATCGTGTTATCTGGGTAGACTTAGAAGACCCCGATGATGAAGAGATGGGGGTACTCGGAGGCATTTTCGGTTTTCATGTCTTAGCTGCCGAAGACTGTATTCAGGGCGGTTATTTACCCATGCTCGACATATATAACACGTATGCTTTTTTTGTTTTGCACGCCATTGATACGGCAGAGATGGAAGCACACTTAAAAACCATTGAAGTAGGATATTTCTTAGGCGAACGCTTTTTAGTGACACATCACGCCAAACAAGTTAAAAGCATATTTGACACCCGTGGTAAGATTGCCCAAAACCCTAGTGTATTACTCAATTCACCAGATTTGCTCTTACACAACATTATTGATACTGCAACAGACCACTATGTGCCAGCCATTGAAGCTTTAAAGAATCGGATAGAAAATACCGACAATGAGCCA
Source organism: Candidatus Latescibacterota bacterium (assembly GCA_018650745.1). Lineage (GTDB taxonomy): Bacteria > Latescibacterota > UBA2968 > UBA2968 > UBA2968 > JABIFK01. The sequence goes on from JABIFK010000295.1 coordinate 6,479, forward strand.
GACGAAATAAAGAAGTTAAACATAGAAGTTGCCACCCTCCAACAAATTGGCAAACTGCAGCAAGACGTTTTAACCCGTTTGGCCAAAGAAGATTTACCCTACATTACAGAATCCTATCGTATCTATTATCAAAATGTACAAACCCATATGATTCGTGCCGTACAATTTGCAGAATCATGTGCATCTCAATTGTCAGCCCATCAAACGGCCCATATCGTCCAAACCAATAATCAACAAGTCCAAACCGTACGTACCTTAACGGCTCTAATCACACCCCTTGCAACAGCCACTTTTCTTACGGTGTTGCTCCAGCCTAATCTCAGTGACCTGGTTAACCTATCCGATGAAGCTTGGGCCAGTACAAACACCCTCATCATCCTCATAATCAGCGGAAGTATCGCTGGCCTCTTTAAACTTAAAAAGTGGTTCTAATTTTCATCCCAACTCTCAGACAAAGAGCTTATTATGGTTGGTGTCACGCTCGAAAACATCACAAAACGCTTTGATAATGTGGTCGCCTTAGAACGGATAAACCTGACAATTAATGCAGGCGAATTTTTCTTTTTATTAGGCCCATCAGGATGTGGTAAAACCACACTCCTGCGTACCTTGGCAGGGTTTTATACACCCGAAGGTGGACAAGTACATTTTGGAGACCGCGACGTAACCTTAGTGCCACCAAACCAACGCAACACCGGTATGGTCTTTCAAAATTATGCGCTTTGGCCTCACATGACAGTTTGGAAAAATGTTGAATATGGTCTCACCATGCGCAATGTAAATCAGCATGAAAAAGACCAACGCGTGAAACGTGCCCTAGAAATGGTACAAATGGCTGAATATGCCGAGCGATCTCCCAATCAACTTTCTGGTGGTCAACAACAGCGTGTTGCACTGGCACGGGCTCTCGTAATTGAACCCGGTGTCGTCTTAATGGACGAACCCTTGTCAAACCTTGATGCGCGTTTGCGCCTTGAAATGCGAGAACACCTTCAAGACCTTCACAAAACACTTGGCGTAACCATTATCTATGTCACACACGACCAAAAAGAGGCCCTTGCAATGGGCAATCGCGTAGCCGTTATGCAAATGGGACAAATTGCACAAATTGGCACACCTCGCGAGGTTTACACACGCCCAGCAACACGGTTTGTTGCCGATTTTATAGGAGAAATCAACCTCATTTCGGGTACAATCACCAATGAACAAGATCTGCAGATCAATACTGCATTAGGTGATATGAACGGCATAACGGATCATACCTTTGCCAAAGGTCAACGTGTATTATGTGCCATTCGCCCAGAAGCATTGGAATTTCTTGAAGGAGAGCCTTCTGAACAGGACAATGTCATTTCAGGACAAGTCAAACACGTTATTTATTTAGGTGAAGTAGAACAATATATCGTCGAACTCATAGATGGCACCCAAGTCAAACTCGTCCAATATGATCCGGCAGAACAACGTGCAAAACCCGGCGACACAGTGCAACTTACATTTTCCTCACAACGTGTTGTCATCTTGCCCGATGAGGAGGAAGACCGTCATGAGACGGTATGATCTCAACTGGGCGACAGTGACATTCTTAGTCGTCTTAGCGCTATTTTTTACTGCTTTTTTGTTTTATCCACTGTGGTACGCGTTTGTTAAATCTATTACAGTAGACGGCAAAATTACGTTTACATTCTATGAGCTCATGCTCACAAGCCCAGTGCATCAAGAGGCCATTCTCAACAGCTTTCGCTTGGGCACCATCACCACCATCGCCACAACCATTTTAAGCCTTCCTATCGCATTCTTTTTAGTACGTTATGATTTTCGGGGCAAAAACTTTCTCAATGGACTCATTTTAGTTCCAATGGTCCTCCCTCCGTTTGTAGGCGCCATAGGCATGAAGCAAATGTTTGCCCGATTTGGCTCTATCAATTTGCTACTTTTAGATATTGGTTTCATCGATCAACCCATCGATTGGTTTGGTGGAGGTGGTTTTTGGGGCGTGGTCATTTTGGAGGTTCTTCACCTCTATCCCATCATGTATCTCAATGTGGCAGCATCTTTGGCCAACATCGACCCCAGTCTCGAAGAAGCCGCGCGCAACCTGGGTAGTTCTGGGTTTAAACTCTTCCGAACCATTACCTTTCCCTTGATGCTTCCGGGGTATTTTGCGGGTGCCATTATTGTATTTATCTGGGCATTCACAGACTTAGGCACCCCACTCATTTTTAATTACAGGCAAGTCGTTGCTGTCGAGATTTTTAATGCGATAGAAGACATCAATGAAAATCCGATGGCTTATGCGCTCGTAGTCTTTGTACTTCTACTCACGTTGTTTTTCTTTTATCTCTCCAAAACCCTATTGGGCAACAAAAAATATGACATGGTCGCTCGCGGTCATGTCTCATCGGCCTCAAAACCCGCATCCAATGGCATGGTTGCTGTCATTTACACATCAATGCTCTTATTAACCGGCATTGCTATGTTGCCCCATTTCAGTGTCATTTTAACGTCCATTACCGAACATTGGTTTATGTCTGTTTTGCCGCAAGAAATAACAGGCAAATACTACGGCATGGTCTTCGATCATCCCTTAGCCCTTTCCAGCATTAAAATGAGCCTTGTTCTAAGTGTGCTCAGCACCAGTTTGGATGTTGTTTTGGGCGTTGCTATAGCGTATCTATTAACCCGAACACGCATCCCCTACAAAGGCGTATTAGACGCCACAGCAATG
>JABIFK010000850.1 GCA_018650745.1 Candidatus Latescibacterota bacterium
TCTGCCTTGTCTTTAGATGCTGAATTACCAGAAGGCGCTGTTCGCGTGCAAGACATGTATCGGATTTACGAACCTGACCATAAACTTGTGGTTGTTGAGATGCGTGGTGAAGAGGTTCGTCGTTTGATGGAAGAGGGGTTGGATGATCTAAAAGCATTTTTTTATCCGGCAGGTTTAAGAGTGGTTTACGACCTAACGAAATTCAAAGGACAGCGCCTGGTTTCCTTGATGGATTTAAATCAACGCCCACTAAACTTGCAAAAGACCTTTAAGGTGGCTGTAGAAAGTGGTGTGGCACAATTTATGAAAAAAGAGCAGTTAAATTCGGGAGAGAAAGTCCGGGATATGTTGGCACGACACGTTCGGGAAGCCGGAGTGATTCATGGACGGCTTGACGATCGATTGCAGGAGCGATAATGGACACATTTGATGAACCCTTGTTGGACATTGAAGGGCCGCCCGGACCTCCACTGGAGAAAGTTTACGATTTTTATGTAACCGTAGCCGGGGGAATGGAAGATGTCGCACAGGCAGAAATAAAAAAGAAATTAGGGAAAATTTCAGATTTACGTGTGGTGCGTGGCCGTCGGCTGAGCCGCATTTTTTTTCATTATGAGCGCAGCCCCAAAAAACTGTTGGAACTGCAAAGTGTGGCAAAGGTCTATGCTTTGCTGGCCAATATTTCGGGGGTGACCGTTGGGCAACCGGGGCTCTTGCGCATTGCTCAGCGCGTGGGCAAAGTAGATTTGGTTCCGGCTGCAGTATTGCACGATATTCTTCATGGTGTTAAGGACGAAGTTGGTTTTCGACTGTCTTGTACCACGGGAAAAGGACATCGATTTTCAGCAAGTGAGTTGCACCAAATTGTACAGACCCTTTTGACAATGAAGTACGAAATTGATGATGGCGTGAATCGACCCTATATTCTGCACTTACGGATAGAAGGGAATCGCGCGCTTTTTGGTTTGCAATTGGTGACGGAGCGAGAAAGAGAGCGGGCACATTATCCTGTGCAAATTCGAGGGGATGTGCAACCCTCAGTGGCGTTTGCTTTGGCGCAATTGATTCGTTTTAGAAAGGGTGATATAGTCCTGGATATTCGTTGTGGGGGAGGGCAGCCTTTGATAGAGGCTGGGCTTGCCCAAATGCCAGGTTACAAGATTGGATTGGATTTCTTCTCGGACATTGTATCGGGGATGCAAGAGAACACACGCTCTGCAGATGTTTCTGTGGCAGGTTTGGTTGGAGACTGTGTTGTTCTACCTATTCGGAATGCCGGCGTTACCAAAGTGATTGGCAACCTTGTGCCAAGAAAGGGTGTGCCACCTGTGGGACTTTTTAATTTATTCTCGGAATTGGTTCGTGTGATCAAACCAGATGGGCAAGCGTTTCTTATTTTTGAAGACCGCACCCTTTTTTCCCGGATGTTGGATGATTTTCCACAGTTGAAGCTTTTGAAGCGGCGTCCCCTTCATTTGCAGGGGCGTCATTTGGATCTTTATATTTTACAACGTGCATAACTGTTGAGGGTGTTCATGTCTAATTTATCTGTTTCCACTTGGAGTTTACATAGGCAGTTGGGGCGAGCTTGGTATGTGCCAACAGAAGAAGGATTGCAAGATCGCAGTGAACCAACAGACCGTGTCGAACTTATGGCCGTGCCGGGGCTGGTTGCTTCTCACGGGATTCACCAACTTGAGGTTTGCCATTTTCATTTTCCTTCTGTTGATGTGGGTTATTTACGTGAATTTCGTTCTGAGCTTGATCAACATAATGTGACCTTTTATAGTTTGCTCATTGATACAGGAGACATTACTCACCCTGATGAGGTGCAACGAGAAGAAGAGCTGAATTTGATAAGAGGCTGGATTGATGTTGCAGGCATCTGTGGGGCGAAGCAGGCGCGCGTGGTTGCAGGTGAAGCGGACGAGAGTGACAATGCCATTGCTTTAAGTGCAAAAAATTTAGGGGTGTTGGCTGAGTATGCTCAAGGAAAAGGTGTAAGGGTTTCAACTGAAAATTTTAAGAAGTTAACCCAACGTGCTGCACCGTTGCTTGAGATTTTAGACCGATGTGATGCTGATCTCGCGCTTTGCACTGATTTTGGGAACTTTAAGGGCGACACCAAATACGATGACTTGGCTGCTGTATTGCCTTTTGCGACAACTGTTCACGCGAAGGCTGACTATGAGGGTGGCGCGTTAATGACAGAAGGCTTTTCACTGTGTATGACTTTGTCTCGTTCTGCTGGATTTGAAGGACCTTATGTATTGATTTTTTCAGACAAGGGTGATGAATGGTCCCATTTGCATGCACTGAAAGATGAGATCATAACCCATTTATAGCCTATGTTAAAATCTGTTAAGAGCAAACCTGAACAACGGTGGCGTGCCCATTTGCACGAAGTGATTTTTGAGGCAGAAACACCTATCGGTCGTTGGTTTGACGAAGTGCTCATTGGGTGTATTTTGGCCAGCGTAGTTGTGGTTATGCTGGACAGTGTGAGCAGTTACCATGAAGCCTGGGGTGATGTGTTTTTGATATTGGAGTGGGGCTTCACACTTCTTTTTACATTTGAATATGTTTTGCGCCTGATCAGTGTTGGAAAACCTTTGGCATATTCCCGTAGCTTTTTTGGTGTTGTAGATCTCTTGGCCATTTTGCCCACATATGTCAGTCTCATCCTTCCCGGCAGCCAATACTTATTGGTCATTCGGTTGTTGCGTGTTCTGCGTATATTTCGGGTGCTCAAGATTGTGCAATATGTGGGTGAAGCAGATCATTTGATGCAGGCATTACGTGCCAGCCAGCGCAAAATAACGGTCTTCCTTTTTGCGGTTGTAACGCTTGCTGTTATTTTTGGGTCGATTATTTATGTGGTCGAAGATGAACGAGACGGGTTTACAAGTATACCCCGATGCGTGTATTGGGCTATCGTGACGTTGACGACTGTGGGCTATGGAGATATATCGCCAAAAACAGATTTGGGCCAAGCCCTTGCTGCAGTTATCATGATTTTTGGATATGGGATAATTGCAGTGCCCACGGGTATTGTGTCCGCTGAGTTTGCACAGTTTGGGAAACATTCAAAATCTGTATCAACTGAAGCGTGTCCCTCATGTGGTCGTGATGGGCACGATGTGGATGCGGTTCATTGTAAACATTGTGGTGAAAAAATATAGGGTTATTCATATGAAAAAAACAACGGCAGGTTTGTTTGGACTTGCACACCCGCACTCGGTGGCGCATTTGAAAACGCTGATTCAATCTGATTGGGTCGAAAAAATTTTGGTATTTGATGAATCGGTCGATGTGGTTGAGCAAGTGAAAAAAACATATGGTGAGAAAGTTGCAACTGGTTATTCAGATTTGGATCACATGCTTAGCGAGGTTGATGTTGATTTTGGCATTGCATGTTTTAGAAATGACCTCAATGCTGATTTGTGCATGCGTCTGTTACAGACTGGTATTCCCGTCATTAGCGAAAAACCGATTGGACATACTGCCGCTTCTGTTGAAGAAGTGGTTAAGACAGCAAAGGAAGCCAATCTTTTATTGGGCGTGATGTACCAAAATAGATATCACCCGACGACACAAGAAGCAAAAGCTTTGGTTCAAAGTGGTGTAATTGGCGATGTAACGGCTTGTGAATCTCGTATGGTCACGTCTCAAGTAAAATTTCGAAACCCCAAGCATTGGTTGTTTAACAACGCCCAATCGGGTGGGGGCATTTTGTCTTGGTTGGGGTGCCATTATATAGATTTGGTTGCTTATGTTTTGGGGGAAGACATCGTGCAGGTGTCGGGCACTGTTGATACGCTCAGTGGAGAAGATATTGATGTTGAAGATGTTGCTTCATTGACCTTTCGGTTTGCAAATGGTGCATTGGGAAGCATGCAGGCAGGGTATCACTTAGCCGTCAGTGGTGCCGGATATATGGGCCCCAGTTATGATACTTATATGGGTTTTCGGGGGCAATTGGGCCGTGTGTTTTGGGAACCGACAAAAGCGCCTCCCGAATTACATGTAGAGTCTGTTGCCAATGGGTGGAAAACAGCTCCTCAGCGTTCGTCCACGTATGGCTTGCCACAGGTAGATGCCTATGGTGGGGCACATGGTTTGGCTTTTATTGATGATTTCATTAAAGCCATACAAGGTGAGGGTGAGCCACCCACAACTGGGGAAGATGCTTTAAAAGTTGCTAGAATAGTTGAAGCTGTATATGAATCGAGTGAAACGGGTAAGCGTATTGATTTGTAAAGGAGGAGGGTTTGGTATCCTTGCAAACGCAGCAGAACGAACCACTTTGTCCCTTGGGGTTGGCTGGCAACCCGGATGGGGGCTCTGGATGTGTAACAGACGCTGTAAGAGCGGGCATCAATGCATTTTTCTTTTATAATCTTTCTTTTAAAGCACTCATTCATGAAATAAAGGAAACTGCTACTGCGCAGCGTGCCAGTATGTTTGTTGCAACGGGGACGGAAGATCGAGATGTTGCTGGTGTGCGGGCTTATTTTAATGAGGTTCAAAAGGCATTGCAGTTAGATACTGTAGATGCCTTTTTTGCTGAATATGTTGCCCCTGGTGATTCACTTGACGACGTGCGACGTGTTTTAGACGAAATCCATCAATGGAAAATGGATGGTAAAGTAAGGTATGTGGGGGCATCGGTGCACGATCGTTCGTTGGCGCTTCAGCTCCTTCAAGGGGGGCACATTGATGTTTTGATGCATCGATATAATATGGCACATCGCAAATCTGAGGATGAAGTTTTGCCTTTGGCTGTTAAGATGGGTATACCCGTTGTTTCTTTTACCAATACGCGTTGGGGGTCACTGCTCAAAGGACATGCCAAATGGCAGGGCTCTGTGCCATCTGCAGCAGATTGTTATCGCTTTGTGATGCGGCATCCGGCAGTGAAATTGGCCTGGACTGCACCTTCTAACGTTACTGAGTTGCAAGCGAATATGGCGTGCATTGATGCGCCACGTATGACAGGAGATGAAGTGGCTCAGTGGAAAACCTATGGTGATCTCATATATGGTGACGGCACGGATGCTTTTGAAATGCGTTGGCCTTAAACTTGGGCCTTTCCACAGGACTCAATTGACAGAATTAGGGGCAACTGGTAACTTATAGATTCTGAACGCCAATACATTCTAAAAAGTTACTTTTGGAGGTTTTACCATGCCTATTGTTGATTATGAACGTTATCGTGAGATGTTAGACAAGGCTCACGCAGGGAACTATGCTTATCCTGCAATCAATATTAGCAACATTGACACGGTTAATGCTGCTATTGAAGGATTTGTAGACGCAAACAGCGATGGTATTATTCAGGTTTCGACCGGTGGTGGGGCACATTCATCTGGTAATTTGGGCGACTCTGTCTTGGGTGGTATTTCTTTGGCCGAACATGCCCATCGCGTGGCGGCCCGTTATGACGTGAACATTGCTTTGCACACAGACCACTGTACGACCGACAAAATTGATTCTTTCTTGAAACCATTGATTCAAGAAACCGCTCGTCGTCGCGCCAATGGCCAGCCCAATTTATTTAACAGCCATATGTATGATGGCAGTGACTTGCCTCTTGAAGAAAATATGGCACATGCCGTACCGTTGCTTGAAATATGTCGAGACAACGACATCATTTTGGAAGTTGAAGCAGGTATTGTGGGGGGAGAGGAAGATGGGTTGAATCGGGAAGATGTGGATGTTGAGAAGTTGTATACCACACCCGAAGATATGTTGGGTGTGTATGAAGCGCTCAATGGCGTTGAAGGTGCTCAGTATATGTTTGCTGCAACGTTTGGTAATGTACACGGCGTGTACAAACCCGGAAATGTTGTGTTGACACCCGAGATTTTGAAGAACGGTCAAGATGCTGTGGTTGAAAAGTATGGAGAGGCCGCCCGCTTTTGGTTGGTCTTTCATGGTGGGTCAGGTTCAGAATTAAGTGAAATTCGTGAAACCCTGAGTTATGGCGTGATTAAAATGAACGTGGATACGGACACGCAATATGCATTTACACGGCCTGTTGCGGATCACATGATGAAAAATTATGACGAGGTATTGAAGATAGATGGTGAAGTTGGGAACAAAAAAATGTATGACCCACGTGCTTGGTTGAAAGCTGGGCGAGCAAACATGGCGGCTCGTGTGGTGCAAGCATGTGAAGACTTGCAATCTGCTGGCAAATCGATGGGCAAATAATTTTTTAAA
>JABIFK010000763.1 GCA_018650745.1 Candidatus Latescibacterota bacterium
CGCATACGCGACAGCCGCGTCAACAGCACCGAACTGCTGAGCAATACGCTCGCCAATCTCACCCATCGGCCGCACACCCTCATTTCGGCGTCTGCCATTGGGTATTATGGCCACAGAACAGATGAAGAACTCACAGAAAACAGCCCGCCAGGTACGGGTTTTCTACCAGAAGTGGGCCTCGCTTGGGAAGGTGCCGCTCAATCAGCGATTGATGCTGGCATTCGCACCGTCTTTCCGCGCATTGGTGTTGTGCTTACCCCCGAGGGAGGCGCGCTACAGAAAATGCTCATGCCATTCAAACTGGGCTTGGGCGGTGTCGTTGGTTCTGGCAAACAGTATATGAGTTGGATCAGCAAACAAGACCTCATCAACACCATCCTCTTCGCCCTTGATACGCCCACATTATCGGGACCTGTTAATGCCGTATCTCCAACCCCTGTGACAAATCGCGAATTTACAAAAACATTGGGCAAAGTGTTGTCACGTCCCACCCTCTTTCCACTTCCAGCTTTTGCAGCCAAACTGGCCTTAGGTGAAATGGCTGACGCCCTATTGCTTGCCAGCACCCGTGTCTTGCCAATCCAACTTCAAGCCTCAAACTTTACATTCACACATCCAAACCTTGAACCAACCCTCCGCCATCTGCTCAATCGCTAAATCGCTAAATCGCTAAATCGCTAAAAGCAACACAATATTCGCAGATGAAACCCATTCCCACCGCCCCCACGAAATCCTCCCACACCTGTCACCAAATGCGCCACTCTCCGTCTCCTCGCCCTCTATTTACCTGCACGCGAGCCACCAGCCCAACTTGACAAGCCCCGAGTCCGTGCCTATCTAAAGATACATCCTTGTATACAAACGTCCATTGCGAAAGGGCATATTATGGCAGAACATGAAACAAGCTTCAAAGCAAGTGTTGACCTCATGTTTGACCGCGCGGCTGCAACTTTAGACCTTGAACCAGGTTTGGGAGATCAAATCAAAGCCAATAACAATGTTTATATGGTTCAGTTCTTTGTGAAGTTTCGTGATGGATATCGCATCTTTAGAGGGTGGCGTGCTGTGCACAGCGAACATCGCTTGCCCGTTAAGGGTGGGATTCGTTTTGCGCCATCCGTCAACCAAGACGATGTCGAAGCCCTTGCTGCACTGATGTCATATAAGTGTGCCATTGTGGATGTGCCTTTTGGCGGCTCAAAAGGAGGGTTATGCATAGACCCACGCGACTACAACGAATTTGAATTGGAACGCATTACACGACGTTTTGCCCAAGAGCTCATCAAAAAAGGATATATAGATCCTGCGCTCAATGTACCTGCCCCAGATATGGGAACCGGGGCACGTGAAATGGCCTGGATTGTAGACACCTATCGCAACCTTCACCCTGAAGACATCAATGCCATTGCCTGTGTGACAGGCAAACCGTCTTCACAAGGGGGCATCAATGGTCGTGTTGAAGCCACAGGGCGTGGTGTTCAATATGGCATTCAAGAATTTTTCAGACATCCAGCAGATGTCAAAAAAGCGGGCTTAGAAGGCGGGCTTGCAGGCAAATCGGCAGTTGTGCAAGGCTTGGGAAATGTGGGGTATCACGCCGCCAAATTCCTTCAAGAAGAAGACGACGTCAAAATTGTGGGCATATTGGAACGTGATGGAGCGCTTGTTTCTGATACGAATATCTCCGTAGAAGCCGTATTCCAATACATCCGTGAAAATGGTGGCGTAAAAGGATTCCCTGATGCAACCTTTGTCGAAGGTGGGATACGTGTGTTAGAAGCCGAATGCGACATCCTCATTCCTGCAGCAATGGAAGGTCAAATTACCCTTCAGAATGCCCCCCGTATTCAAGCCAACGTCATTGCCGAAGCAGCCAACGGCCCCGTAACGTTTGAAGCTGATGATTATTTGCGTGAACATGGCAAAGTCATCATTCCCGATGCCTACCTCAACGCCGGTGGTGTGACTGTTTCATATTTTGAATGGATCAAAAATTTGTCTCACATTCGCTTCGGCCGCTTAGACAGACGCCACGAAGCACATAAGGGTGAACAAATTATCGGAGCCATTGAAGAAATGGTGGGTAAACCCGTGCCCAGTCACGTGAGGGATAAACTGACCTATGGTTCAAACGAACTGGATCTCGTACGCTCGGGCCTAGAAGATACCATGCGTGTGTCCTACCAAAACATCAGTGAAATTTACAACAGCCGTGACAAAGTCCCTGACCTAAGAACAGCGGCCTTTGTTATTGCCATCGAAAAGATTGCAATGGCCTACACCGAGATGGGTCTATAGAAATGATTCGGGGAAGCTATGAAACGCGCATCTCTCAATTCTTAATTCCAGACAAAAAATAAAAAAGGCGAGACAGTTTATCTGTCTCGCCCTTTTTTATAAACCCACTTCTTTGTATTACGCCAAACCCAAACGCCTTGCGGCATCCACTACCAAATCAGCAGCCGCATCCATTCCTAAGAGTCCCGTATTTACAGTAAGGTGATACAACCGGGCATCGGTCACATCGATATTATAATGTCGCTTCAAATATGTCTTACGGCGTTCCGCCATCTGTTGCATGTGTTTGATCGCCGCATCGCCTTCTAATCCATCGCGTTCTTCTACAATGCCAAGCTTAAATTCACGAGGCGCAACTACGCGCACGTGCAAAACAGATTCATACTCATTTAGAACTGCCTGCCCACCCCGTCCTACAATCACCACATTGTCCTTTTCAACCATGCGTGTGATCACTTCGGCAGTGAGTTTGACATAGACTTCTTCATCTAACGTGGCAAGGGCTATGTCCTTTTGACTCGACAACTCAGGTACGGTTGCCGTTGCCCACCATTCATATTCAGACAGTCCCGTTAGGGTATCGGCATATCCTGGTGTTAAAAACTTACGCAACACACGCAATGCCGGGTGTTCTGGTTGCTCATCGTAGCGCTCCACTTCTGAAACCGGGACTTGGGCTTCTCGCGCCACAGCAACCAACAAGTCTTTATCTACATTTTCATACCCCAGTGCTTCA
>JABIFK010000409.1 GCA_018650745.1 Candidatus Latescibacterota bacterium
AACCATCGGTGTTATTTATGATCCAGAAAAAAGTAAAACGCTCATAACGGAAGCCAGCCAAGCCGCAGAAAACCTGGACTTAGAACTCATCAAGGTACCCGTCTCATCTTCCCAAAAAGTGCCCAAAGCCCTGCGCAGTATGCTGGGCAAAATTGATGCCCTATGGATGGTGCCTGATGACACAGTACTTACAACCCAATCGTTCCGCTTTTTCCTTGTCACATCCTTCGAAAAGAACCTACCATTTCTCGCCATCTCCGACATCTTTGTCAAAGTAGGCGCACTGGCCACCATCGCACCCGATCCTATTGAAATGGGCCAACAACTCGGACAGTTGGTTTCCGAAATTCAAAGCGGCCAATTAGACCTCACCAAGACCAATATTCTACCCCCCACAGAAACCAACCTGGTCATCAATGTCAAAACCGCCGAAAAAATCGGCCTCATCATTGCCCCCGAAATCCTCCAGACCGCCAGCAAACTCTACCAATAAACCCCACGTATTCCCCTTGATGATTCCCGAAACTTGACCTAAATTGTATCAAATACTATGAGTTGAACATATTTTGAGGGATGCTGTTAATCCCTCTTTTCTGTCTCAAAGCGACAACACACTTTTATCTTTTGACTTGATCTTTGCCGTCTGACGTTTGCCATTTCACCGATTCTCAAAGGTTTTCCCTTGAACAAAAAACAAGGCCAAGTGCCCGACCTATTACAACTAGAAGGCGGCATCCAACCCAGTGCGTCTCGTGACGTATCTCAAAAAACAGGCGTACCAGAAGCACATGTTTATGGCGTTGGCAGTTTCTTCAATATGTTGGCGCGCCCCGATAAAAAGGTGCGTGTTTGCACAGGTCTGTCGTGTCGTATGGCAGGTGCAGATCAAGTTCTCAAAACAATGGAAGATGCAGGCATGCCCGTTGAAGGATGTTCTTGTTTGGCTGCCTGTGATGTGCCACCAGCCGTTTTACGCGACCGAGATACGCTTCCCGCCGTTTCTATTGCCGATGTTGAAAGCGCCAAGGGTGATTGGACACAAATCCACTCTCATCTTGCACCCAATAACCAAAACTGGCACGGTTATGTCGGCCCAGAAGTCGATGATCCAAAAAATTTAAGCATCAACCTGTTAGGCACACCCAACTATTCTGCTCAAGCCTTCCAAAAAGCACAAAGCCAAAACCCCGAAGACATTATCAAAACACTCGAAACATCGGGTTTGCAGGGGCGTGGGGGTGCTGGTTTCCCTGCATTCTTCAAATGGAACGCTGTTCGCGCACAACAAGATGCGGTACGCTATGTTGTGCTCAATGGCGATGAAAGCGAGCCCGGCACCTTCAAAGATCGCGAAATACTCATGCGCCGCCCCGACCTCATCATCGAAGGTTTGGCCATTGCCGCACATACAGTTGGCGCAAAAGACGTCTACCTCTATCTCAGAGGAGAATTTGCATTTCCGCGTTATGTTAAAGAACAGGCGCTCAAAGAATTTCAAAAACGAAATGCCTTTCCAGATATCAATTTCCATTTTCATGAAGGCCAAGGTGCTTACATCTGCGGCGAAGAAACCGCCCTTTTAGAAGCCCTTGAAGGCAAACGCGGCATGCCACGCTTGCGCCCACCCTATCCAACAGAACATGGTTTGTGGGGCAAACCCACACTCATTCACAACGTCGAAACAGTTGCGTGTGTTCCATCTATTATTCAGAACGGCGGCAACTGGTTCCGCGAGCTGGGCAAAACAGAAGCTGGCTCAAAAGTTTATTGCATCAGTGGCCACGTTCAAAGGCCGGGTGTATACGAACTTCCACTCGGAATCACCTTAGACGAACTCGTTGAAGAAGCCGGCGGTTACATTGGCAATCTCAAAACATTTAGCCCGGGTGGCGCAAGCTCAGGTTTTTTACCTGCAAAATATCGCAACGTACCCCTCGATTTTAAAAGCATGAAAGAACTCGGCTCTCTACTCGGTTCAGCGGGTGTTGTTGTACTCAATGACACCGTTGATATGAAATGGGCCGTCAGCCAACAATTGCGTTTCTTCGAAGACGAAAGCTGTGGCCAATGTGCGCCGTGTCGCATTGGCACACGCTACTTGCACGAAGCACTCGAAGCCAACATCAACAACGCCGAACAAAACAACCAACCGCATTTGCGCCACACCGATGATGTCGCTTGGCAAATGAGCGAAGGATCCATCTGTGGTCTTGGGCAAATTGCCTCTCTCCCATTAACCAGTGCCCAAAAATTCTTCCCCGAGGAATTCAATGCCTAAACTCACCCTCAATGACCAAGAAATCGTCTTTATCCAAGGCGAAACCCTCTTAGACATTGCCACACGTTACGACATAGATATTCCAACGCTGTGCCACGATCCACGCCTCAAACCGGC
>JABIFK010000450.1 GCA_018650745.1 Candidatus Latescibacterota bacterium
GACAAACTCGGCCCCATCTCCCAAGCCCAAGTCTGTGCCGCCCACGGCTACCACGGCATCAGCCTCATTCGCAAATACCTCAGTATCAACTACGAGTGCCCCACCATCACCGCCACCGAATTTGTCTCACCCATTGTCAAAAGCCCCAATCGTAACGGCTCACCCGAAACCGAAGAAATTGCCGATTCCAAACAATCCATTGCTTGGCTCAACTTTGACGACAAATTGGGCGTCTTCGATTTTACAGGCGACCTCTATTTCTCACACATCCGCAACCAACGTCTGCTCATTCGTGGTGAACGTGGCGAAATCATCAACGACACCGTCGCCTATCTTCAAGGCCACACAACACCCATCAACCTCTCCTTCACCCGGCACAGCGCCGGCTCCGAAGGCAACCTCGAAGGCAACCACCTCAAAGGTTATCAAATAGGCGGTCAATGGATCTACACCAACCCGCTCGCACCCGGCGAACTCTCCGATGATGAAATTGCAGTCGGTACTTGCATGCTCAAAATGGCCGAACACGTCAACGGCGGCGATCCTGTTTATCCCTTAGAAGAAGCCTGTCAAGATCACTATCTCAGTTTATGTATGCAACAAGCCCAAAAAGAAGGCAAGGCAATCAAAGTTGAAACCCCGCCTTGGGCATAAAAAAACCTCCGAGATGAGTTAAAACTCATCTCGGAGGTTTTTGTTTATGAGGTCATCAGAAAACTACAACTTTTCAGAATCCACTGTTTCAATCTGTGCTTGTGTATCATTCTCTACACCCACCATCTTCAATCGAATATTTAATGTATCTCCCAAAATGCCCGTCGCATTTGTCCAAGTATCCACACCCATCTCAGACAGCTTCACCTTCATATCCGCCGCAAAGCCTGCAATAGGAAAACCTGTTTGAGGATCGACACCACGACCCAAAATTTTCACAGGCACAGTCACTTCGCGCGTCACGCCCAACATAGAAAAGCTGCCTGTCACCATCAATCTGTCACCCCAATTTTCAACCTTCGTACTTTTGAAGCGAATCTCTGGGTGTTTGTCCAAATTAAAAAACAAAGCAGCGCCCATGAGAACATCATCATTTTGCACTTTAAAACTATTGGCCTTTACACAAAACTCAATCGACGAATCTTCTACTTGAACGGGTTCATAAACAATCTGACCTTCCAAATGATCAAATGTGCCTTTCACTGGTCGAATATCATTCTGCACTTCAAATGTAGAATACTTCGTATCCACTTTATAAGTCGTAGCAAATGCACTGCCCACACCAAACAACAAAACCAAAGCACCAATTCCTGCCATACGTGTGTGTTTGAACAACATGTAAAACCTCCCAAAATGATATAGATTGAACAAAGCGTATATTGCTTACCGGTTGCTCTATCACATATCAAATGCTGTGCCAAACACATCAAGCACCCCTCAAAGCACTGTAAAACAGTTGTTTATCCTATTATCTAAAATAAGAAAACAGATTCATCCCACCGATCCATCTCACATATAGGCGTATAAAACCTATCACATTGGCGATATGCACCAACACACTTGCCCGAAACAAGAATTACGTGTACCCTTAAGCCCACACTTCAATTTTCCAATGGAGCACAACAATGCGCTTTGCCGACACCTCACGTGGCCGCCCCTTTTCAAAAGACCCAGCAGTTGTTCGATTCAACGACCAATACTTAATGTATTACTCCGTTCCCCCATTCAAAGATGGTCGTGAAAACGACGGCTGGTGCATTGGCGTTGCCCAAAGCACGGACCTCGATCACTGGACAAAAGTCGGCGAACTCTTACCCGCACAGCAATGTGATAAAAAAGGCCTCTGTGCACCCGGCGCATGGGTGCACAATAACCAAGTACATCTCTTTTACCAAACCTACGGCAACGGTCCCAAAGACGCCATTTGCCACGCCGTATCCAACGACGGTATCACCTTTGAGCGCAATCCCACCAATCCTATTTTCTCACCCACCGGAAACTGGAACTCGGGCCGTGCCATTGACGCCGACGTGGTTCCTTTTAATAACGAGCTCTTGATGTACTGGGCCACACGCGACCCCGACATGAAAATCCAAATCATCGGGGTCTCATCTGCGCCACTCGACTCCAATTATAATCGCGAGCACTGGACACAGCGATGTGACGCACCCATTCTCCAACCCGAATTGCCCTGGGAGCAAGAATGCATCGAAGCTTCTGCCCTATTTGAAAAAAATGGTCGCCTCTATCAATTCTACGCCGGTGCCTACAACAACTGTCCCCAACAAATTGGGCTGGCCGTCTCCGACGATGGCATCCACTGGGCACGTGTATCAAATGACCCGATTCTCCCAGCAGGTGCACCCAACGCTTGGAATGCCAGCGAATCGGGCCACCCCTATACATTTGTAGACGAAGACGACACCATTCATCTCTTCTTTCAAGGCAACAACGACAAGGGCAAAACGTGGTACCTCTCGCGTGCCGTCGTCCACTGGGAAGAACCTCTTCCTCGTATCGAAATCTTTGACCAAGCCTAACGCTTTGCGCGTCGCGCTTCACCTTTCCTAACTATGCCAGAAATCGCCTACTTCGTCACGCCTCACGGATTTGGACACGCCACACGCGCCGCCGCCGTAATGGCCGCACTTCAAAAGCGTGATCCAAACACGCACATCCACATCTTCACCCAAGCGCCCGAGCGTATCTTCACCGAAACACTGCCCGGCACATTCACCTACCACAATGTGCTCACCGACCTCGGACTTGTTCAACTGACCCCCCTCGAAGCCGACTTGTCCGCGTCAACAAACCGCCTCGATACCTTTTATCCTTTAGACAAAAACCTCGTTCACGAACTCGCTCAAAAAGTTCAAACGTGCATTTGTATATGCTGCGACATTGCCCCATTGGGCATTGCCGTTGCACAGCAAGCCAATATCCCATCAATCCTCACCGAAAACTTCACGTGGGATTGGATTTACGACCAATTTGCCCCCAATCATCCGGCATTCACACCACATA
>JABIFK010000437.1 GCA_018650745.1 Candidatus Latescibacterota bacterium
ATTGGTATCGTAAAAACCAAAGGTTTGATCGAAACCGCTTGTGGTTTGCCCAAAGTTGACCTGTCCGCCACCAAAACGTGCACCGCCTCGCCCACCGCCACCTGGAGAACCACTGGGTATACCCACCCCCGTTGTGCCACCGCCCCCAACCGTACCAATACGCGTCGAAAACATCATGTCCAGCTGTCTACCAGTTATTGCAGAGCCTTCATTGGAAATTGCAAAGTAAACCGCGCACCACCTTGTGGACTGTCGTCAACAGCGACCTCTCCACCGTGCAAATTCATAATACGCTCGACAATTGCAAGCCCAAGTCCAGCACCTCCTAATTTTTCAGTACGGCTCTCATCCAATCGAGCAAACGGTTCAAATATTCTTTCTCGTTGTGACTCGGGAATCCCTACACCGTCATCTTCTACCACCAATAACAATCGATCCGTCTCTAACACACCCCGAATCCAAATATGTGTATTCGCATGCCGCACAGCATTGGTCACTAAATTTTGCAGGGCGCGCTTAAAATATCGAGGCATTCCAACAAATGTTATCTCCTGACATTGAACATCTATCGAAATATTTGTGCGCAACTCTGCAACGACATTCGGCATATCCCAAACAGCAGCATAAACATCAATGGATTCAAAAATAGGTGCAGCGACTTCACGCCCCAAGCGGGTATATGCCAACAATTCTTCAAGCAACTCGCTCATATCGTTGAGCGAGTTTTGAGTGCGCTGTAAATAGTGATCCTTTTCTTGAACGGTATCGGCATCTTGGGCTTCATCCAAAATAAAAAACAAACGCGACAGAGGCGTTCTGAGTTCATGAGAAACAGCTCTGAGCAACTCCTGTTGTCCTGTGACCAAGTCTTCGATCTGTTCGGCCATTGCATTGAATGTTTGAGAAAGTTCCGAAATAGAGTCCGAAGATTTTACGGGTGCCCGAATATCCAAATCACCCTCACCAAATTGTTCGGTCACATTGGCAAGTGCGTAAATACGTTTTTCAAGCGGGCGAATCAACAAATAGATCGCAACACCAATCAACATCAAAACCAGTGCCAGCAAAACGAGCAACACAAAATAGGAATCCCTAAAAAAGCTTGGCCGAAATGAATTTTGGTAATCAGACACGCTCTGTTGAGCGACTGGCCCTCCCCAACCACGCCAGTCTCCTATACGTAACCCATCACGCTCAGCCAATGAATCTGTTTCACCCCACCAGAATAAGCGCCTGTTATCCCAAGTCCCCTTTCCTGTCCATCTCGATGGATTACCACCGCCCCACACTTGGGCGCGCAAGTCTCTACGTGAAGGCCCCATAGCAAGCAATTCTTCGTTTGGCAGAGCAACATAAGCCAAGATCACCCCCTCCGTAGAGCCAGTAACGACCTCTCCCGACTTAAGGCGCAAAGAATCTTCAGGCGTTAACACAACCTCAGACCAAGACTTCAATTCCACCGTATTCCTCAATCTCACAGATCTTACCATTTCGGCGCGTTCTTCTGCATCTATCACATCCATAAGCTGATCGCGTAATACAGACATCTGATCAATCATACGCGCCTGAATAAATGTTTGGCGAATCGCATTAAATTCCCGATCAACAACAAACATGACAACCCCGGCCCCGAAAAGGAGTACCAAGGCCATACCGAGATACACACGTAAAAATTGGCGTCTCATAAAACATTGCCCGCCATCAAATACCCCACACCGCGTACTGTTTTGATATAATGTGCCGCAGCAGAATCATCTCCTAACTTTTGCCGGATGCGAGAAATATACACATCCACACTTCGATCGGTCCCATCATAGTCATAATGAAACAGAGCCTGATAGATGTCTTGTCGGCTTACAACCTCACCAGCTTGACTGACCAAATGCCACAACAGATCAAATTCTACAGTTGTAAACTCGACCTTCAGACCTTGTAATATGACTTCACGCCGACTCACGTCTACGATCAAATCTCCCAATGTAATGCGCTTGCCTATCGGTTTCGTAAGGTCTGTTTGCACACGCCGTAACAGTGCGCGAATGTGCGCAATTAACACACGAGGCCGAACGGGTTTTGTCACATAATCATCTGCCCCCAATTCCAAACCCAAAATTTCATCCATGTCATCATCACGGGCCGTCAAAATCAAAATAGGCCCTTGGTAAAACTGCCTCACAGTTCGACACACGCCAAACCCATCCATACCTGGCAACATCAAATCTAAGACCACCAAGTCTGGCATATTTTGAGCAATACGATCACACGCAGATCTCCCATCGGTTTCGTGCAAAACTGTGAAACCCTCTTTCTCAAGACGATTCTGCGTTAAGACGGCCAGCTCGACATCATCTTCTACTAATAAGAGCGTTTCTGTTTGAGATATTGGCATTTAGAACAGTCCCTCGTTGAATTCATTAAAAGCCCAATCTTTAAACCAAAGAATAGCAAAACAAAATAAACGGACACATATTCACTTGTAGAATGGCAGGTAAAACGGATATGACACTTTATATCGCGTCATTACTTAGACAGAAATTAGAAAGTCTTGTTCCCCAATATTGGGGATATTTTATATTGCACCACAAAATCATGAAAAATTGTTACTTTCTAAAGGAGTGATATTTAAACATACTCCTTTGATAATCTTGATATCCTTTTCGTTACCCATAAATTATAAAAGACCTCAAAAAGACATTTTCCCTTATTTTAACACATAGGTAAAACCACAACAATGCTCTTTATCAGGACCTGCCCAAAATGAACTTCAACATTGATGCATCGGCATCTGAAATGCGCGATAAGCTAAAAAACGCCAAGCAAGTTGAAATGCGCCGTAATTCAACAGAGACAACAGTTTTGGCAGATGGCGAAACCATTGGCCTGCTCACGTCCGTGCGCATTCGAAGGTCGCCACAAGGAGACGTGCGCGGTTTCTTTGAGTTCTGGGGTGGGCAAATGGTCGAGCGGGCAATTGACCACTTGGATATTCACCTCACGCATATTGAGGGGTAAAATGGCACATCATCAACACAA
>JABIFK010000900.1 GCA_018650745.1 Candidatus Latescibacterota bacterium
AAATCACCCACGCCACCCAAACCCCCATCTGCGTCGGTGAAAGTCTATACCTTCGCCACGGCTTCCGAGAACTCTTTCAAAAGCAAGCTGCCGACATCATCATGCCCGACATCTCCAAATGTGGTGGCCTCTCCGAATGCCGAAAAATTGCCAACATGGCCGAAATTTACTACGTCCCCTTCGCCCCCCACAACAACAGCAGCGCCCTAAGCACCGTCGGCGATGCTCACGTCTGTGCCAGCGTCCCCAACTTCCTCGCCTTAGAGTTTCACCGCTTCAACGACCCCACCTGGGACAAAGTCATCCTCTCTGACGAACCCGCCATTCAACAGGGCCATGTCGTTCTCACCGAAAAACCTGGTCTAGGCGTAGAGCTCAACGAAGACTACCTGACTTCAGAACTGGAAGATGGCGAACCTTTGTGGCAATAATGATCACGGAAACACACAGAAGAAGGAAAATGAGGAAAAACACGGAACACTATTGAGAGCTCCACGCAGTGGCGGCTTTCTTTGGGCACTATCTTTACTGTTGAAAGAAAGTGCCTCGCCGAAGGCATAACAATAAAAAAAGGAAGGTAACAAAAAAAATGACACCCCAATCAAAACCAACCGTCCGCATCGCAGGCGTCAACGACGAACCCAGCCCAACCTGGGACTTAGACGAAGGCCTCGACGTCTTGGACGAACTCGGCATCAAATTCATTGAACTACGCGCCGCCAATGGCAAAATGGTCGACCAAATGGACGACGACATGTTCTACCCCATTGCCGATCGCGTCAAAGAACGTGGTTTTACAGTCACTACGTACCTCGGGCAGGTCGGGCGCGATGTGCCCAACAAAGAAATTCGCAAACGCGACCTCGAATGGACAGAACGCGCCATCAAACGCGCCGATTATATTGGCACCAACCAACTGCGGACGATGGGTTACAAAAAAGGCGAAGAAGACGGCACAGACTGGTTCGCACGCGCCGTCTGGATGTATAAAGACATGACAGCCCTCGCAGCAGCAGCCAACAAGACCATCGTCTTTGAAAACCCACCGGGACACAACGCCGCCGTCTGTTGGGCACCTGAATGCTTAGAAGCCTTACAAGCAGTCAACTCGCCCCACTTTCGCCTAAACTTCGATCCTGGAAACTTTGGTGCTCACGGCGAAGTTGGCATTCAACTCTTTGAACAACTTAAAGACTACATTGGCAACGTACACGTCAAAGACATTCTCGACCCCGGCGACACCAGCACCTACTGCATCGCAGGAGACGGCAAATGTGAATACCCCGAAATATTCAAACGCCTTGCTCAAATGGGTTACTCAGGCACCATCACCGCTGAACCCCATCTATTACACAAAGAAAAATTCCACGTCTCTGGCCGCGAAAATTACATCGTTGCCGTCAATCGAATTGTTGAATTGTTAGAATCCGCTGGATTTGATGTGCAAAAGCAGTAAGTCAAACAAGCAGTAAGCCCAAACACAAAAGCCCGTTGTTTCTCTCGAAACAACGGGCTTTTTTTACCATCCATAAAAATCATCTACGTGCAGCCATCGCCTGCTCAGTTGCCGTCCTGGCAATATGCGTTGCAATACGGCCATCTTCCCCAGTTGGCAATACATCTGAGCCCCCCGTTTGCAATGCCTCAGAAAATGCATCGTACATCCCTTTAAAATTCTTCTCACCCGCAAATGGCAATGGTTGTGTCCCCTCAGTATTTCGCACTTCAAAAATCTTCTGCTCACGATCAAATCGAATCAACCCATCTGTGCCAATCAACTGATATGTAAAGTGTGCGATAGGTTCTTTTGCAGTATAACAATAAGAATAGCTCATCTCCACCATCGTATGTGCACCATTCTCATGATCCAAATGCACATACATATGATCGGGTGCTTCATATTCATCTACCCAAACGCCTTCAGCCCGAAAATCTATCACCTCACTGTTTAACCACCAACGCGCCAAATCAATTTGATGCACGCCACAATCGACCATCGGTCCACCTTCTATCATTCGAAAATCGCGTCGTGCATTGGCCTGCATCTGGCCATCATCCCCTTTTATAGATTTGCCATGATTGTTCCAAATATAAATCAACCGCAACGACCGAACCGCCCCAATACCCCCTTCTTGCACCACCTTACGAATTGTTTGTGATACCGAGCTAAACCGATAATCCAACCCCGTAAACAACATCACACCCGCATCGTTTGCCGCCCGAATCATTTCCTCGGCTTCACCGTCTGTCATCGCCAACGGTTTTTCGCACAATATGTGCTTGCCGCGCCGTGCCGCATCCAGCACATTTTGGCAGTGAAACGTTGCAGGCGATGTAATCGCCACAGCATCAATACCCGAATCAAAAAATGCCTCGACGTCTGTAAACGCATTTGGGACGTCAAATTTGCCCTGCGTGGATCTCAAATTTTGTTCACTGGGGTCAAACAAAGCGTGTAGCACCAACCCATCCGTGCTTTGAAGCGAAGGTGCATGCCCATAGTTTGCCACCGTACCACACCCCATCAATCCGATTTTTTTCATATAAAACTCCTAAATTTTCTCAACAAATTTCAACACATCTGAAAACGGCAATTCGGCAAAACCACCAAATCGAGCATGTCGCCCCAACCGTGCACGCGAGGTTGCAGGACTGGTCAAGCCACACAAAAAGCGCGACAACTGGCGAGGATGTTGTAATGCTTCATGCCCTTCTTCACGCACATGGGCCACCACATCGCGGTGCACATCGCCCAAAGCACGTATGGGAGAACGCGGCAATACTTTCGGTTCAGGATGATCACACCCGTCACAGTGCCCACAATCGGTCAACATTTCTTCCCCAAAATAAGCCAACAAATGGCGCGTCAAACACCCCCCATGTTCTGCAAAAGCGACCACTTGATTTAAGCGCACAATATCCTGCTCTTCTCGTCGAGCAAATGTGTGCACCAATTCCTCGGCCAAGGCCACGGCATCAGGATTCCCAATGCGCCTAAATCCATGTCGCAACCCCGTCACCTGTACTTCCAAATCTCCTTGCTCTTCCAAATACGTCACAGCCGCCACAATACGTTCACGTGGCTCTCCTAATAACTCAGCCGCCACCGCAGGTTCCAAATGATCCCATACACGGCCCTTTTTAGACGCATCAAACAGTGCCCTTAAAAACGCTTGTCGATTGGTATCATACCCAGTCAACACAGCTTCTACTGGGCGCTTAAACTGATATTTATATGCACTATAAAAAGGGCCATTGGCTTGTAATACACCTTTCAACTCCATATAGGTCAAAACGGTCGCAATCACAAGAGAACGAATATCATATTGTGATGACAACTCATATTGTGACACATCAAACGTCTCACCTTGACTGAGCAAATGCGCCACCAATTCACACACGCTCTCTGCCGTGGGTGTGTCACCATAGGTAAAATTAGACAGGGTCACACAATCATCGGCACAAGCCAACAGCTCACAAACCGATGGTTCACCATCTCGGCCTGCACGCCCAATCTCTTGAACGTAATTCTCTAGTGTCTTAGGCAAATTATAATGATAAATTGCTCGAATATCAGCCTTATCAATGCCCATCCCAAACGCGATCGTCGCAACAACCACATCCACGTCGCCACTCATGAACGCCTCTTGCACATGTGAGCGCTTATCATCTTTCAATCCTGCATGATACGCCTCTGCCCGAATGCCATCTTGTGCCAATTTTTGCGCCACAGCTTCAGCCGTCTTCTGCAAGGTGACATACACAATAGTAGGACCCAGTAGATTTTTCATACGTGCACGCAGCACATCCATACGATTGTTTTGCGAACAGGGCGTTATCTTCAATGTTAAATTGGGCCGGTAAAAACCCGTGTGCACATGATCAGCCACATCAATATCAAAGGCCTCACATATATCCTTTGCCACAGCGGGTGTTGCCGTTGCCGTCAATGCCAAAACACGTTCCACCTTCAACGCTTTTGCCTGTCGTGCAATTTTCAAATAATCGGGCCGAAAGTTATGCCCCCACTCCGAAATACAATGCGCTTCATCAACGGCCAACAATGAAATATGCTGACGTCGCAATCGATCCAAGAACCGTTCATTTCCCAAACGCTCCGGCGCCACATATAATAACTTCAACGAGCCATCATTCATACCCGCATAAATCTCTCGCACCGCGTCATAATCCATTGTCGAATCCAAACGCGCGGCTGCGATGCCTTTTTCACGCAGCGCATCGACCTGATCTTTCATCAATGCAATCAATGGTGAAATCACCAACGTCAGCCCATCCAAGGCCAAAGCAGGCAACTGATAACACAAACTCTTGCCGCCCCCAGTCGGAAACACAGCCAAAGCAGATCGCCCCGCCAAAAGCGCAGAAATCACCGCTTCTTGCCCTGGGCGAAATGTGGGGAGGTTAAAGGTATTTTGGAGGAGAGTATTGATATTAGTCATAAATCCACATTAAAAATAGACGTGAAGATCATATCCAAAATGCGCGGGAATAATCGAGTTTGAAAAATTACTTCGATAATCACACCAACACCGCGACGGAATAAATTCCATCGCTACGACTACAAAGTCCTTCGGACTGGAAGTCAAATTCACCATATCTTCGGAGTTTATCTTAAATTTCAAGAGATGGATGTAGGCAATTATTTGCATGATGTTGTTTCTGATTTTTCACATAAGACACAACTGTGGGTAATGTCCGTTTATCAATTGTGAATGCGCCATAACCTTGCTGCCATTTGAATACACCATCATGACAAAGGCGATTGTTACAAAAATGGGCAGAACTGCCTTTTAATTGTTTCACCACGTCGGAGATGCATGTGGTAGGCTTGAGGCTTGTTACTACATGGATATGATCTTCTATTCCATTGACAGCATATAATTCAAAACCATTTTGGCGACATAGAAAATTTACATATTTGTATATGGACTCTTGAATATTTGGCACCATAAGCGGATAACGTCGCCAGGTCGCCCAAACAAGATGATAATAAAGTGATGTATAATATTTCGGCACGTTGGTTTCTCCTACCCAGTCCGACGCAGGAGGACTTCGCAATCATAGCGCTGGAATTTATTCCGGCGTGGTGGTCGGGTAATCAGCGATTATTTCATAATCTCCACAAAACCCTTGCAAACCCAATGCCAAAGCGCCTGCCCTAAAAACAACGCTTCGAGCAGACGCTTAAAAGAAAAACCGAACATATCTTGCTATTGCGTTCAAAATATAAAGCAAAACGTTCTAAGGCGCATTTTCCAGCTTACGGAACAAATCGGCAAAAATGGCATTGCGATTGAGATGCACTGCCGTACGCATAAAATGACGCCCTGAATCATGACTAAAGGTACATTGATCAGTCAATATCGGGCTGTGCACCACGCGCGTGCTGACCCAATCGGAATGGATCAAATAAGCCGTGGCCGAAATATCCCAGATTTCTTTGGCCCACGCAAAATGGTCTTTATGATAACCACGCACGGTCTCGGTCAAAAAATCGCCAACCGCACTCTTGCCCTCTACATGGGCTTCGAGTTCAGTCAAGGTGGTCAACAAATGTGACGCCACACTGCGACACGGAATTTGCACAAAAGGCACACCGCAATTAAACATCAATTGAGAGGCAAACATATCTTGCTTCAAATTGAATTCGCGAGCAGAAGGACAATGATGCTCATGCCCGCCCAACCAAACCACCACAATCTTATTGATAATTTCAGGCGCCAATAAAATGGCCGATGCCACATTGGTAATAGCGCCAATAGCCACCACATACAACAGCTCATCCGAAGACATCGCTTTATCAATCAAATCGCGAACCGCGTCACTTTCTTGCGGTTTATCGGCAGCTTCTAAATATCCTGCCGATCCTCGAAAAACCAAACCGTCATCTGCAACATTTAACCGATCAAGCAATCGCAAAATCTCGTCATAACTTCTTTCCATCCCATCCGCTGGCCCATCTGATCGGCCATTGTAGAACGGTGCCGCGTACAAAGCTTCTACAGACATTTGATCGGGCGACAACAATGCATGTGCCACGGCAAATTGATCATCCACTTCATTATACGTGTCGGTATCCAGCACAATGCGCACTTTGCCCGTAGGCGGCTGCAACCGTTCAATCATCTCAGCATCTGTCAATTTAGGAAACGCCATACGCCCCTTCTTGTTAAATAGTCAAAATAAAAACAGCAGACAGGGCGAATGTTTGCCAACTGCCTGCTGTTTTTTAAGCGAAATGCGAATCAACGAAACGGCGAATCACGCCCTACCCCAAAACCTTGTTCAAGTGTTTCGTTGATTCGTCTACTCGTCTATTCGTCTATTCTTTATGCCGATACACCCACACCGTCTACGTGTTCTTCAAACAAAGCAATATCTTCTTTAATCATATCACGGTTGTCTTTTAAGAACACACCGATCAAAGCGACATCGTTTTCGCGCATACTTTTGCCCATCGTTTCAAATGCTTCAATAATGGGCTTGTTGCCACCGCCAAATACTTTATAATGCACCGCGGGGCACGGAAGCGTTGCAATGACCTCCAACATCTTATCACGATCTTCTTCTTCCCACTTTTCACCATCTGCTTGATGATGTGCACTCTTTGAACGATCAGTGGGGTTGTAATAACTACACATTTGAAAATCGGGTTCTAAGTTTTCACCGATCCACGCGTGAGCCTCTGGCATATGGGCCGCTAAACCAGACACCACCCCAGCATCTTGCATCGTTTCCAATGCCTCATTAAAGTTATCCCACATCTCATTGGCGTACCAATTATCCACCACACCGCCATGAATGTAAGTACCGGTTGCACCCAATTCAATAGACTCCCGAAGCCATTTACGCCAAGCGTCGGGTTTGCCTCGTTCGACGCACACTTGCGCGAACCATTGAATGGTACCCCCTTCATCCCAATACTCTTCCAAAATATCCATCATATGATTGTCGGTTCTGCCAAAGAATGTATTGATACCATCCTCTTCGGCCTGCCGCAAAACGTCTTTGATGCGTGATGGCGTATGCCAATCAACCATTTCTTTGCTGCGTTCTTGGGTTTGGTGCGAAAACCCACTAAAGGGATTGCCACCGATGCAGAGACCTGAAATGCTGGCCGAGCCGATGGTTGCAAGACGCATGGTACAGTTCCTTTCGAAAGGGATGAATAAACCACGGAGAATTTACCGCATAAGATAAGGTGATTAACACAAAGATGCAACTATGTAAAACACTCATTCGGTTCGCGGAAAAGGGGCCATTTCTTCTTCTATACGCTTTCTTAAAAGTTGTGAAAGCCGTGTCCTGCACCAGGGAACCAAATCAGATCGATCACCACACCCAAGCCAATCCCTGCACAATACCCAATCACAGTGCCATAGAAAAATGGTTTGGCCCGTTCATACAACCGAGGCCCACCCACCTTAATAATGACCAACTTGGCCGCCCAAACCATCATAATGCTCAATGCATAATAACGAGGCCCTGTTGTATATTGAAACGCCAAACCCAACGGATGCAATGGCCACCACGGAAACCACGTGCGCAACACGGCCAACAGACCCGCTTCTCCTGCGCCGAATAACCAAACACCCAGTTTTTGTGTGTCAAACGATGTTTTTTCTGTTTCACCCAACAGCGTTGCAATACCTCCAAAAATGCCAAATGGGCCTTCCCAAAGTGTCCACGATCGCAAGAAAAGTGCAGAATCTTGATAACAATAATAAATGATCGTAATCGCACTCACAATAAACCCAATAACAAATGCCAATACCACAGCACTCGAAACCCACTTGCGGCCGTGATCCTCTTCCACATCATCCATCGCTTTTAAATGGTGCGGCAAAACCTGCATCGTTTGAATGCGCCCACCGCCATAAAACATATTGCTGTTCACCAACCGCATCGCCGTCAAGTCACGCACCGTCAAAGTATCCGTACCCATCACCGATGTCACAAACCCCGATCCCTTAATCCACACCGGAAACAAATAACCAAAACCACTGGCCGCAATAAACTTCGACGTCGCAAAATAGGCAATAAACATCAAAAGCAAATGCACAACGGCCAACTTAAACGACATGCCCAACGCCATAAAAAAACCACACAAATAAACCGTACACACCGCCAAACCTACTACGGCTACCCGATACGACACCGGGCCATCACCCCGCCCACCGTTCCACGCCGCCTCCCAAACCTTTTTTAAGTGATGCCGCGCAATCCACACCGACCAAATAACCAGGACCGTCATCCCTCCGTGGCTCTCCAAGTTAATGATCTCGCCCGCCTTAGCCGGTTGCCCCGGAAGCCCCACCACAAATCCCGTTCGGTTCAATATGCCGACCTTCACCACGGCCAACAAACCAAAGAACCAAAAACTGAACAACAAATCCAAACTGCACAAAAACCCCAAGCCAATCACCAAGGGCAACACGCGCAAATAAACAGGCGGAAAGTTCTGCGCAACAACCATCGACTTCGTATTGATGTTGTCAAACAGCGTGATGCGCGGTACGTTGGGCAACCAAAAATTAATCACATTCCAACAAATAATGCCCGCCGTCCAGCCAAACCCAGCCCAAAAA
>JABIFK010000228.1 GCA_018650745.1 Candidatus Latescibacterota bacterium
ATCAAAAATGGAAAGAAGCGGCAGAGGTTTAGAATCACCACTGAGCCTATTGGCATCGTCACCAGTTAAGAGACCGCAACACTTGGAACCAGATGACCTGAGACAGATTTATCCTTTGGAGAAAATGAATGAACTACTGGCTTGTAAAATGTGAATACGATGAATGCACGTTTGACGAATTGAAAACTCGCCCACAGCAAACGGGACGCTGGCGCGGCGTGCGCAACTATCAGGCACGCAACTTCATCCGTGATGTGATGCAAAAGGGAGACTTGGCTTTCTTTTATCAATCCAACTGCGCCGAACCCGGTTCATCTGGTGTGGTCAAGGTAGTGAAAGCAGGATACCCCGACCCGTCTCAATTTGATCCCGAACACAAATATTATGATGAAAAATCCACCAAAGACGAGCCCCGTTGGTTTACCTTTGATGTCAAACAACACAAAGCTTTCAAGAGCTTCGTACATCTCAAAGACCTCAAAAACAACAACGACCTCAAAGACATGAAAGTGGTGCAACGCGGTCAACGCCTCTCTATCCAACCCGTTACGCCAGAAGAATTTGAAATTGTGTGTGAGATGGGTGGGATATAAAAGCAATTCAAAATTTAAAATTTAAAATGAAGAACAGTTGTCCACATTAAGCATAGAACAAATAAAAAAGGCGAGATCATAATGATCTCGCCTTTTTTATTTGTACCGTAGACCCGAAACTTAAAAATGCAGTGCGGCCCAAGCGATATTCTTTTGTGCCTCAATCTGCTGTTCAAATTCTATGGGCAATTCATGCATAAAATTGAGACCACTCCGTTTTTCAATTTCATCAACAGATACTTGATGATTCAAAACCGCACTCTTTCGAGATGTTTCTTGTTCAAATATAAACGCCGTAACCTTGAGATCACTCAGATCATTATGATCTTGTACGCAGATAATTTTCCAATAACCAGAAGGCACTTGATGTGGTTCATCAGCATGGGGCAAGATGGGCATTGTGCGTTCAAATAAGGGGCCCGTCATCACCCAAACCACCTGCACCTTGCGAACCAATACCCTTACACGTTCTTCTAAAATCCGCCAAGGTCCTTGGTTCAAATTCGACTTCTGGGGTGTAACATTTGACAGATAATTCGTTTCTTTCCAATGTGCAGTGCCTTTAAAGGATGCCAGGGGTGCTTGATGTCCTCGATCTACTTTTAAAACAGCCGATGCATCTTTGTAGTCTGATGGTTCCAGGGTTTCATGATCTAACAACAGCGGATCAACCTTCCATCTGCGGGAAGTTTTCACCTTGCCATCAACTGTCTCAACATTCAAACGATAACAAACCCAGTCGGCCATTTTGCGATCGTCATTAGATGAAAGTGCATAAATACTTCTTTCAATCAGATTATTGGTCTCCGGTGTTCCTTGGGGTTGACCAAAAAAGAAGTGCCCAGTCTGAACCTGTTCAACAGACGGCTCATGACCACAGGAGATGATAAAAACCAAAAAGATACATCTCAAAAAGAGCTTCATACTATACTCCAATTTCTATGCTAAAAAAACAGGCATATTTTGAGCACACATGCAAAAAGAGAGCAGCATAACACTACCCTCTTTTAAAAACATCTTACACAACAGAATCTCAAAATTACTTTTCAGGCACCTCAATCGGCAAATCCAGCCGATCTCCCCACTCTTTCCACGAACCAATGTAATTGCGAACCTTGGGGTATCCCAACATACGCAACACAAAATAGCTGTGAGAAGAGCGGTATCCGCCTTGTCAGTAAGGCACAATTTCTTTTTCGGGCGTCACACCCAATGCGTCGTACATTGCACGCAACTCATCAATAGACTTAAATGTGCCGTCCTCTGCCAAATTATTCACATATTCAACATGAACCGCACCCGGAATAGCCCCACCACGCGCGGCTCGCACCGCCGTGCCATAATACTCGCCATCGCTGCGTGTATCCAAAGAAATCACATCATCGCGCTCCAACATACCATGCAAAATATCGGCACCCACATGGCGTTCAGCAATCGGATCACCCGTCAATGGGGCAACCTCGGGCACCACACAATCGGTCGTCACATCATAACCCGCAGCTTGCCATGCATCCAATCCACCGTCTAACATATGTACATCATTGTGATCGAAATATTCACATACCCAAAAACCACGTGCCGCACGCATACCCGAATTGTCTTCATACCACACAACCGTCTTGTCGGAACCAATACCCCGGCTGCCCAACAAATATTGAAACATCCACATAAATGCATCAAATGCTTCATCAGACGTGTTGTTCAAACTGATGCCATACAAATCCAAATGCACCGCACCCGGAATGTGCCCTGCCGCAAACAAATGCGATGCACGCGCATCAACAATACACAAATTGTCATCCCCCAACCGATCATGCAATTCTTCAACAGACATGAGCAATCCCGGGTTGGCAGTTACCTGATCCGCCATACAATCTCCTTTCAAAGTTCAAACGTTCTCATGCATACCTTTTAAGTATTCCAACCATCTATTCTTTATCTACCAGTGTCGGATGCATCGTATGCCAAGCAGTGGCTTTTTCATATGCCCGCGCCACGGCCATAATTTTGGCCTCATCGTATAAATTACCCATAAAACTCAATCCGCGCGGCATGCCATTGGCAAACCCACACGGCACAATCGCCACAGGATGTCCCGTCAAATTGCTCACAGTGAGGCTCGACCGACCACCACGTGGAATCAGCACCACATCCCAATCTGCCATCATCGCATTCATATCGCGCGACAACAAAGACCGCAACCGTTGTGCACGCAAATATTCAACTGCCGTTATTGTGCGGGCAACCCGAAAGCTCTTGGGCCATCTGCTCTTGTCTTTTTCGATCATCACTTCCAAATCACCCGCAAGGGTTTCATCGTCAAACATAGCAGCAATCTCAACATTGCAAAGCATGCCCATCGCATCGATCGGATAATCGCCCGGCAGTGAAACAGGCTTTAAGTTGGCCCCCAAGCCACGCAACACATCCAACGCAGTTGCATAAATGCCCTCGGGATCTTCACCAGCAGCGTCTTTGGCAAATTCACCTTCAAGATACCCAATGCGCACACCCGACAAATCAATTTCGGGGTTCCAATGGAAAGGCGCATCCACCACAGATAGATCTTTTCCGTCGGAGCCTAAAATGGCATGAAAAACAGCTGCACAGTCTTCTACACTCCGACACATTGGCCCCAGCTTGTCCATCGTCCAGCTCAAAGCCATGGCACCATGTCGAC
>JABIFK010000215.1 GCA_018650745.1 Candidatus Latescibacterota bacterium
AGACATCGACCGCCTCGTTGCCGAAGCCTATCGCATGACCGCCAGCGGCGTGAAAGAAATTGCCCTCATCGCCCAAGACACCATGCGCTACGGTGCCGACACATACGGCAAACCCCGCCTCGTTGACCTATTAAAAGAGCTTGCTAAAATTGACGACCTCCACTGGATCCGAATGCTCTACGCCTACCCCACAGGCTGGCGTGACGAACTCATAGATCTCTTGGCCACCGAAGAAAAACTCTGTGCCTACGTCGATCTGCCTATCCAACACGCATCAGATCCCATCTTGAAATCGATGAACCGCAGTACCACCCAAGACGGCATCCGCAAGCTCATCACCAAATTGCGCAACCGCATCCCCAACCTCACCATTCGCTCCTCTGTCATCACCGGATTCCCAGGCGAAACCGATGCCCACTTCAATGAACTCATGGACTTTGTCGACGAAATGCAATTCAACCGCCTCGTGGGTTTCACCTACTCTCACGAAGAAGGCACCCAAGCCGGTCACCTCACCGACGACGTCCCCGAAGACACCAAACGCAACCGCCTCAACGAACTGATGTCCTTACAAGCCCAAGTCTCTGCCGAACTCAATACCCAACACATTGGCAAAACCCTCAAAGTGCTCGTAGATGACATCTCCGATGACCCTGCCTATGACCACATAGGCCGCACCCGCATGGACGCCCCAGAAATAGACGGTGCTGTCTTCATCAATGGCCCCGCCACCATCGGCGACTTTGTCGACGTGCAAATCACCGACGCCATGCCCTACGATCTCATCGGTCAAGTCGTCAACTCAAACGCCCTTTTAGACATCACGCCAGCCCAAATTAAATGAGCGTCTCTACAATGACCATCATCGCCGCCTTAGACCAAAACCGTATCGTCGGTAACAAAAATAAAATGCCCTGGCATATCTCCGAAGATTTTAAACACTTCAAGAGCACCACCCTCAATCATCCCATCATCATGGGCCGAAAAACTTTCGAATCTATCGGCGGCAAACCCTTACCCAAACGCCCCCACATCATCGTCAGCCGCACCATGCCCGAATCCGACACCATTGCAGTTGCCCGTTCCTTAGAAGACGCCATCGCCAAAGCCAAAACCTACAACACCGAAATCTTCATCTGTGGCGGCGTAGAAATTTACAAACAAGCCATCCCTCTCTCCGATCGCATGATTCTCTCCCACATCAAGGGAGAACACGAAGGCGACGCCTACTTCCCCGAAGTAGATGAAAACGAATGGGACATATCAAAAAAAGACGTGCGAACAGACTTCACCATTGTATATTACGAACGCAAAAAATAGCGCCATCTTAACAACCGATCGCGCTCCCAAAAACCTCTCCAAATTTTCGGATACTCCCCTACCATCACCTTTCATAACCTTCCGCGCACTGTCGCGCTCTTTCTAAATCAGGAATCCGCCATGCAAACCTATCTCGACCAACTCCAATACGTACTCGACAACGGCACCACAAAAGGAGACCGCACGGGCGTGGGCACCCTCTCCACATTTGGCCTCCATGCCCGTTACAACATGGCCGACGGATTCCCTGCCGTCACCACCAAACGCTTGGTATGGAAATCCATGCTCTCCGAACTGCTCTGGTTTGTCTCTGGCTCTGACAACATCAACGACCTCAAAGCCCTGCTCAAAAGCAACCGTTTGTGGGACGGCAACTATAAAGACTATTTGGATCGACTCGAACTCGAAGAAAACGACGGCAACATGGGCCGCATCTACGGTGTTCAATGGCGCAAATGGCAAGGTGCAAATGGCAAAGGTGTTGACCAGCTCCAAGACGCCATTGACCTCATCAAACACAATCCAGAATCACGCCGCATACTCGTCAACGCATGGAACGCAGCCGAAATAGACCTCGACACCGTTGCATTGCCGCCCTGCCACACCTTCTTCCAATTTCATGTTGCCGACAACAAACTCTCCTTACAAATGTACCAACGCTCCTGTGACATGTTCCTTGGTGTGCCACTCAACGTTGCGTCCTATTCCGTCTTACTTCACATGGTCGCCAAAATTACAGGTCTCATTCCACACGAATTTATTCACGCCCTTGGCGATTCACATATCTACCTAAACCATGTCGACGCCGTCAAAGAACAACTCTCACGAGAACCTTATCCATTGCCTCAATTACACATCAAAGACCGAGGCCAAACAGCAATCGATGATTTTGAAATGGATGATTTTGAACTCACCAACTACCAACACCACCCTACCATTAAAGCCGTCATGGCGGTTTAGCAACGGAGCTTCCCAATGGCAGATGATCTTACCTTAGATGGTGACCCGCGAAAACTTGCCATGGCCATCTTTCGCGCGGCACTCAACAGCTATCGTCAAAAACATGGCAACCTCAGTGACTTTGCGCAGGCCCGCACCGAAGTAGAAGCCGAAATACCTCAACTGGCCCAACAAATGGCCGAAGCCCTCGAAGGCGAAGTCCGCGATGTCTATCTCATGAACGCCCTCGAACTCATGGCCATTGACTATATGAAAAACGAACTCAAATAAAAAACGGTCACAAGTCAATAGGTCTCAGGTCTGGCTTTTTTGCTTGAGACCTGGGACTATTGTTTTTCATCATCCTTACCAAACACAGACTTCAACATCCGCCAAAAAACACTGCCACCAACCACAAGTGTGACCACGGAAAAGATGATCAACATCGTCTGATACCAAAACGGAAGCGCTTCAAAGGGTGGCATATTTTCCCTTTCTAAAAAGAATGTCTTAAACTTATGAAAACAGCACTCATCATTTGCACCGAAAATCGCGATACACTATCATTTCAATTTATCGATACCCTACAAGAAAGCCAAATGGCACACCACATCATTGCCAGTGACTTTCAGCACATAGAAGAACACATATCGTCTTGTACAGACGTCGATCAGATTGTTGTGTTTCCCTGTGTGATCGGTCTTACAGAAAACCTACACAAAAACCTGCAAAACCGCATCGGCACACTTCAAAAACAACATACACACATTGGCATACACTTGGCCAACCCTTTGGGCAGTGACCCCCGCCTCATCGAAATGGTGCACGACCGTTTGTCAACAGCACTGAAGGGCACGCAAAACACGCCGATATTAATCATAGAAGGTTTAGACAGCACACAAACCTTCCACTTTGAAGACTTTAAAACACTGCCAGACCAAATACCCGACGTCAGCACCCTCATTCCAGATCGCAATGGGGTGGGGATTTGGACGCGTGCTGTTTTACCCGATGTTCCTAACGCACAAGCAACTTTCTATGCAGATGACGACAGATTTTCATCTTCTGTTGCATTGTCCCTTGTGCGTGAAAAAGGCCTGTTCATTTATGCCTTAGATGCCCAACCCTTACCAGTAAGCTTTGGCGGACCACTTCGATTGCTCATTCCTGATCATGATGATCGCTGTGCCAATGTCAAAGGTGTTGCACGCATCGTCATCTCATAACGTTAAAATGACTTTTTTTATGGCACTTCACAAATATATACAGCGCACCTTTTCAACCCTATCCTATGGTGTTGTGATACTTTTCTTTTTTGCCCACCCCCTAAAAGCCCAATCATTGGACGCACTCATTGCTTCAACTTGGGCCAAGTACAATCGCATCATCTCCAAATCTGGTGGCGTTCCTATAGAATTACAACCGCTTCACTTACAACTGTTCGACTCCAACCCAGCCGTTCGCATCAAAGCAGTTCAAGGCTTAGCGCTCGCGGGAGGGCCCATAGCCGCCCTCTTGATCACTCGCGCCATGGATGACAGCACAGAAAAGTCGGCCGCTGTACGCATTGAAGCAGCATTGGGTTTGGGCGAAGTCGCCGGGCGCCAAGCCCTCGAAGTATTGGGAATAGGCGTTGATGACCGAGACCAAACCGTGCGCATGCGTGTTCTCGAGTCACTTCGGTGGGCCGGAACTGTATTTGCCGTTCCTTATATTTCTATACCATTGAATGGTGATCCAACCAACGACCGCTCCAAAGACAAGGTGTTGGGTGTAAGACTTGAAGCTGTCCGCATGCTGCGAAAAATTGGTACCCAATTTAGTGTTCAACCGCTTGCAGATGCACTCACGGGCCCCAACCAAGATAAAAACATTATGATACGCAAAGCAGCCGCAGACGCATTGGGTGAAATTGGCAAAAAAGAACGGGATGTGGCACGCTATTTGGGCGGTGCGTATACACCTGAAAAAAATCTCGGTGTCAAACTTGAAATCATAAAATCGTTAGGCTTAGTCAGAGACAGAGCGGGTTTGCCCTACCTCGAAGTGGCCATGAAAGATCCCAATACCGCCCTAAAATTGCGCGCCACCCTCGTTTATGGACGTGTCTTAGGCCTACAATAAATTTTATAACCATCTGAACAAAAAACGCGGTGCTTGCCGCGTTTTTTTATGGTCTCCCAGCCACATCATGATATATTAATGCCCGTTCATCCACAAATAGTTTTGACTTTCACATCTGCGACCTTATTTTCACTTTGGTGATTTACCGCCTCACTTTATTTTACGCTCACACTTCCGTTTGTAATGGATTCTATTTTTACCTTTTTAATTTTTACTATTACCTTTCTCTTCTTACGCCAAAGGATAACATCATGTCGCTCACACAAGCACAAATTGATCACTACCGCGAAAAAGGATTCGTCATTGTAGAAGGTGCACTCAAAGACGAAGATTTCCATGCTGTTGAACACGACTATGATGTGCTCATCAATCAAAAAGCACAGCAATTACTCGATGAAGGACACATCCAATCGACCCATGCCGACAAACCGTTTAGCCACCGTTTGGCAGCCATTGCCAACGAACTGAGCGATGAAGTCTATAATGATTTTAAGCGCATAACCTCAACACTCGACATTATGAAAGCCCGCGTCAAACCCATGTTTGAATTCTTTTTTAATCCGCACCTTTTATCTGCCGTTGAAAGCATTGTGGGCCCAGAAATCACCCTCAGCCCCATCCAACACATTCGCCCCTACCTGCCTTCACGCAGCGACAAACAGCCTATGCAAGTACCCTGGCATCAAGACCAAGGCGTGACCAAAGAAGAAGCCGACATCTCAGAAATTCTCACCGTATGGATACCTCTTGTCGATGTCGATCCAAACACGGGTTGCTTACAAGTCTTACCGGGTGTGGTGCCAATGGGTCTATTAGATCATGAGCCTGAAGGTGGTACCCGAATCAAACCCGATCTCATGCCCAATATCAAAGCCCATGAATGCATCATGAAACGTGGGGATCTACTCTTTATAAGTGCATACACGCCGCATCGTGGCCAAGCCAACCAGACTGACAAAGTGCGATGGAGCATGGATCTGCGCTTCCAAAAAACAGGCACCCCCACAGGCCGCCCTTTTTGGCCAGAGTTTGTCGTGCAAAGCAAAGAAGACCCTTCATCTGTGCAAGATGACTTTGATCAATGGTGCACACGTTGGGTAACCGACCTAAAAAGTGCCAAAGGCACACGACTACATCGGGTTTAATACGCCCATACCTATAAAAAACCGACCATCGTTTGATGGTCGGTTTTTTTGTATCTTGCTTCATTGATTATCTGCCGTTTATAGTTGATTCTACTTTTACCTTTTTAATTTTTACTTTTACCTTTTTACCCCTCTACTCAAACGGCACATCATCCGCATTAAATACCTGTGTGCGCTTCATTAATCTGCGCTCTGTATCCGGAAACGGTTCACGCCGATGCATCGTCGGTCGATTGTCCCACATCACCAAATCACCCAACTGCCATTGATGTGTCCAAACAAATTCTGATTTGTTCACGTGTTCATAAATCATATGAAGCAAATCATCACTCTCATCCCGATCCATACCCACAACATACTTCGTCAAATGCGGCCCCACATACAAACTCTTTTGCCCCGTTTCTGGATGGGTACGCACCACCGGATGGTCAATCAATCCAGGCGGATTTTGTTCTTCCACATAATGTCGATGCACCGCACGCAATCCCTTGAGCTGATCTTTAACATTTTGATCCAAAGCTTCATAGGCCGCATAACAGTTGCACCATTGCGTTCCCCCACCCATTGAGGGAATCTCAACAGCATACAATGTAGAAATTGTTCCGGGATGTTTTAAGTAAGACAAATCAGAATGAAAAGACACTTCATGGCTGCCCAGTGCACCAATTTCTTCACCATTTTCTTTTACATTTGAAATCAGAAAAATCTCTTTATTTTTTCGCTCCCGTTGTTTGCGCACATGCTCAACGGCCTGCCCAAAATAATTCGTAAACCGAATCTGATCTTCTTCACTCAAGCCCTGATCCCGAAAGTAGATCACACAATAATCCAACAGCGCTTGCCGAATGTGCGCGACAGTCTCATCATCCAATCCATTTGTAAGATCAACACCTTGAATCTCTGCACCCAGCGCCCCACCAGTTGGCACAACTTTCATATCATCCTCACAATAAATAGTCAGAACACAGGGCGTTAAGCGTTTAAAGTCTTTTCATTCTTCGCGCCATCGCTCTCCGCACCTCTCGCTTTTACCCACGATCAATCCACTTATACGCCTTCTTTGCATTCTTCCAAAAATACTTCTCCAAAACATCGTCGCCTTTTTCTGAAAAATAGGCATGCACCAAATTTTGTGCATCGGCAACCGTGCGCTCGCTATAATCCAAAACGGGCCAATCGCTGCCATAAATCACGCGGTCTTCACCAAACATATCCCACAAAGCATCCAAAAGAGGTGTGTAAAATACCAGATCCGTTGGTGCCGGGCGAACTTTACAACGCAAATCCATTAACCCTGACACTTTGCAAAATATATTGGGACATTCCGCAGCCCGTTGCATCAAAGTCAATTTTTCAGGATCAATGGAATTGCCATCTGCTGGAATATTGCCACAATGATTGATCACAATACGAAGCTCAGGCAACCGCTTGGCAAGCTCAATTGTGCTTTCATTGGCACCCGAATCCAATTCTAAATCATAAGCCACCAACTTTTCATAAGCTTTTGTCATCTCATCTAAGTTTTCACGCTCCCACGGATACGTGCGCGGACGAATGCCCAAGAACAATGGCGATGGCGCAAAGCGATCCAACAAATCGCCAAAATCATCGGCACGCGGATCCAAGTTCCCCACCAAACCCAACACAAATGGATCATCAGCAATCACATCCAACACCCACTGATTATCTTCAGCCCAAACACTGGCCTCCACAATAATGGTACCCGTCACTCCCAACGGTACAGCCAATGCTTTATAGTCGTCAGGCAAAACACGACGATACAACACCTCATCATCGGGTTCGGGAAAGGGTACCCCTTGGGGCCGTGTGGGATCATAAATATGAATATGGGTATCAACAATCATGATTATCCTCCTCAAAAGTCAGAACACAATAAAAAACGCCTCGTTCTCAATATAGAACGAGGCGTTCATCTTTTCACCCTAAAACTTCACAGACATATCAGGCGAGCGACATCTTCATTTTGTTTTTCATCTTTTTACTTTTTACTTTTACCTTGTCTTCACGCTGCCGAAGACTCTTCCAAATCCATATGTTGGCGCAATCGACTCAAGGCCCGATCTTTCAACTGTCTCACACGCTCACGACTGATGTGAAAACGTTTGCCAACTTGCTCCAAAGATTCTGAGTCATCAATATTCAACCCAAAATAACGATTGATAATCTCGGCCTCACGCTCGGGCAGCTCTGCCAAACTCTCACGCAAGAGATCGTGCAAATGCGCAGTGTGAACAAGCTCATCGGGCTCAGGTGCATCATCGGGAAAAATATCGGCAAATTGACGCACACCATCGTCATACACGGGTTTGTCAAAAGAAACAGCAGCTTGGCTGGTCGCCAAAGCACGACGCACACGACGTGGCGAAAATTCAGTCACATCTGCAATCTCATCTATATTGGGCATCCGCTCCAACTTTTGTGCCATGGCCCCTGATGTTTTGCTGATAATGTCTCGGTCATCCAATTGATTCACCGGAAATGCCACAGGATGCGTTTGTCGGTTTAAAGCCGATAAAATGGCCTGACGAATCCACCACACGGCATATGTAATAAATTTATGTCCTCGTGTAGGATCAAACGTTTTTGTTGCCCGCATCAAGCCCACATTACCTTCGGCAATCAAATCGGAAAGGGACAAGCCCCGCCCCGTATATTCACCTGCCACACGCACCACAAAACGTAAATTGGCTGTCACCAAATGGTGCAAAGCTTTTTCATCACCCTCACGGGCTGCATTTAATGTTGAAGCTTCTTCTTCGCGTGAAAGAGGCGTGTATTTACGAATGTCACGCAGATATAGATCTGTCGTTTCACGTAAGGCTTTTACTTTTTCGACTTTATTTTTCTTTTCCATGGCTCTATCCAATCAAAACCGGCTCGTTTGAGAGAATCGTTCTAAATAAACTCAACCACTTATCATTTCTACTTGGTGAAAAAAAGCTACAGATTGACATTTAGGTTCTTTAAGCACAGAACAGGCCGTGCAAAGGCGTTCTTCAACGCGCCTGTTACAAGGCAAACATTCACAAATACTGGCAATCGTTTGCGTTAATTTATCCCGCACACAATTGAAATGTGCAATTTGCGCTTCAACGTCTTCAAGTTGAACATTGAGATCTCCCACAATAGAATGGGCAAGTTCACCACCCGTCCCATGCACATCTTGTTTACATAGAATGGCCTTAATCTGATCCAGATCAAAAGCCATCTCCTTTAAACTTAATATCATACGCAGTCGAATCAGCTGATCGTGGCAATAACATCTAAAACCACCTTCGCTGCGACATTCGGGTTTGATCAACCCCATTTCTTCATAAAATCGCACAGTACGTGTCGTTGTACCAGCGGCTTTCGCCAACTTCCCAATGTGCATCAAATTTTTATTTTCTTCTGGCACAACGATTTACCTCATTTTATACATAAACCTTAACGCTACGTCAAAAATATACTTTAACGTAGCGTCAAAGTCAACCTAAAAGTTTGACGTAGCGTTAAGGTTATTAGAAAAAACATGGCCCTGCATACAAGATGCAGGGCCAATGCGTTATCTATAAACTACTTATGCAGGTTCTGTATTCGGCTTTAATGATGAAACAGTCTTACCCCCGTCAACACCAACACCATGCCATATTCATTTGCCGCTGCAATCACATCATCATCGCGCAAAGAACCACCCGTTTCAACCACATATCCCACGCCAGATTTCACAGCCCGGTCAACATTATCGCGAAATGGAATGAATGCATCTGAGCTCAACACCACACCCTGCAATTGATCAATCCACTCACGGCGTTTTTCTGCCGACAACGGTTCGGGAACCACTTCAAAATTGACCTGCCAAAGCCCGCGTTCTTGCTCGGACATATCGCCGCGCAAATACGCCTCAATCGCATTGATCTTTTCGGGCCGCTTCAACCCCTTCTTAAATTGTAACCCCAAAATGTCGGGATGCTGACGCAAATACCACGCTTCTGCTTTGCCCGCAGCAATATCGGTGCACGCCAAACGATTCTGCTGACCCGCCCCATTGCCAATTACTTGCCCATCAAGCGCCATACAAATCGAATTCGACTGTGTGTATTTCAACGCAATCGTTGCCACCAACATATCGCGCTCTGCATCAGAGGAAACAGTTTTATTTTCAGAAACCACATTTTGCAAAAGATCTGCCGTAATCAATTTGTCATTAATCGTTTGCTCCAACACCACACCAAACACTTCGCGCTTCTCTGTCTCTGCGGGTTTGTAGGTTTCATCCATTTGCAACACCACGTAATTGCCACCCTTTTTCTTTTTCAAAATCTCAAGCGCCTCTGGTGCATACCCCGGTGCCACAATACCATCTGACACCTCACGCCCAATTAACTTCGCAGTCGAAACATCCACTTCATCACTCAAGGCTATCCAATCGCCAAACGACGACAACCGATCTGCCCCTCGGGCACGCGCATACGCTGTGGCCAAAGGAGAAAGTTCCAAATCATTGACAAAATACGCCTTTTTGAGCGCATCAGACAAAGGCACAGCCACTGCCGCACCTGCCGGACTCAAATGTTTGAACGATGCTGCTGCAGGCAAATTCAAAACCGCCTTCAACTCACGCACCAACTGCCACGAATTCAACGCATCGAGCAAGTTGATATATCCAGGAGAGCCATTCAGCACCTCAAACGGTAATTTGCCAGACGCGTGAAAAACCCGAGCAGATGACTGATGTGGGTTACAACCATAACGAAGTGTAAGTTCGCCCTGAGACATAATGTGTCCTTTCTAACTGAAAGTGAAATAAGTTTTTGGATGATGGTTTTCCGTTTAAAAACAAAAAAAACCCAATCCAATATAGGATTGAGCCCAGGCGATCGACTCTTAAATATGAAAGACCAATGCTTCACCTCGGTTAAAC
The DNA here is from genome assembly GCA_018650745.1 of Candidatus Latescibacterota bacterium. GTDB lineage: Bacteria > Latescibacterota > UBA2968 > UBA2968 > UBA2968 > JABIFK01. The sequence goes on from JABIFK010000215.1 coordinate 10,453, forward strand.
CCGAGAAATCGCCAGTTGCATTGGTTTGCTGTTCTTGTCTTACGCGAATAATATATCCAGCCCAATCTCCTTTGTCAACGGCTTTTTAAAAAATCCGGCACAAGTTTAAAGGTCTAAAACCAAATGACTGTGGTGGTTGAAAAACCATTTATTTTTTACTTTTTAATTTTTAATTACCTCAATACCCCACCCGCATACAACGCACTCAAGTCAGTCCGTGTACGCCAAGCATTCAGCGTCTCATGCGTTTCGCCCAACACAATTTTGGTTGCTCCCGTATCCGATGGTGAGAAACACAGCAAATGATTTGGTTCTGACACGTTCAAGATCACAGGCGAATGCGTGGTCATCAATACCTGTGCGTGAGGCACGGCACTCAACGACCGAAAAACTGTTTCGACAGCCCCTGGGTGCAATCCCGTCTCTGGTTCTTCAATAAGGCACACCCCCTCAAAGTCGGGCAAATAAGCCAACTGAGTGAGTGCAAACAAACGCAGCGTACCATCAGACAACATCCAAGACGGCACCTCCAAACCATTTTGATACCGCGCCACCAAATAACAATGCCTGTCTTCGGGTCTCACAACCGTATTCACCGACTCCAAGTTGGGCAGCACGCTGCGCAAATGATTTACCCACGCCGAATGTGCCGCTGGTGCTTTGTCTTTTAATGTGGCAATCACCCACGGTAAATTGGCACCATTGGCCAACAGCGCCCGTGCAAAACCTGGCGGACACGGACGTTTCAATTTTTCCGAATCCAAATTCAAACACAAAACCCCATCCATCAACAAACGCTTAAGCCAAGTTGCAACGGGAAAACGTGTTTCATCCTCAGGCAAGTTGGCCAATGCAGATCGACGGGCACCCAACTTAAAAGACGGGTCCCAACCCGAACCTGTTTCATCATAAAATTTATCATTGCCACCTGGCACCTTGTTCACAATGGTTTTAATCCCCCGCACTCTCGGTGTACCCAGTGTCTTGGGTGCCGGCCCATCCACCGGAAACAACGATTCTTGCGCACTCACTTCATCACGCAAAGAATCGGTCAACAACAAAACTTTTTCACCCAAAATACCCACTTCATCCGTATCTTCTACCAAACCTATTGCTATCTCATAACGACACCGTGTATATTCATGATCGCCAAATAAACGCCCCTCAACTTCGGGCACTGCAAGTTCAATGGCCAGCTCAAATCGATCTGCCTTTTGAAGCCAAAACAGATCGTGCACATCGTTCACCCGCTTGTAAATGGCAGCGTCAAGCCCATCACAAACCAGATCACTTAAAAAAGCAATCGCATCTAAAAATGTCGTTTTACCACTGCCATTGGGCCCCACTAATACTTGGCTGGTACTCAAATCTTGATCAACATGTCGCAAACATTGATAATAAAGTGTTTCAAGCCGTTGAATCATAATAAACTCCAGAAGAGAGATAAAAAGCTAGAGGCTGAAACCGTAATTGCTCACACGCCTAACAATTATGAAAGCAAATCGTCCTGTGTATTGATAACATGAAGATACAACAAGCGTCAAGTTAAAATCCGTCACAAGTCAAAATCTACACCCGCTTGATTGCTTTGCTCTTGACCTGTTGACCTGTGACCTGCAGACCTGAGACCGATTGACTGACTTCCTATGAAAACCATTCTCATCACAGGCGCAACAGACGGCATCGGCAAAGCCCTCGCGCAAAACTATCACAAACAAGATGAACGCCTCGTCCTCATTGGTCGCCGCCCACTCGCTCAGTTAAACGATCCCATCTTCACACCCAACACCTATTGCCAAGCCGATCTGAACCTACCCGATTGCGCAGACAGAATCACATCCTTCCTCACACAACACAACATCGATTCAATTGACATTGCCATTCAAAACGCAGGTGTCGGATATTACGGCCCCATTGCCGAACAATCATCAGACAGCATCCAAAACACGCTGACTGTCAATTTGATTGCACCGCTCAAATTATCCCAAGCACTCTATCTTCATCTCAAAAAAACGCAAGGCAAACTCGTCTTCATCGGCTCCATCGCTCATGCGCTACCAGCGCCCGACTACGCCGTTTACGCTGCAAGCAAAACAGCCATAAATGCATTTGCACAAAACCTACGCATCGAATGGCAAAACGAAATTGCCGTCCAAACCATTCACCCGGGTCCAACACGAACGGGCATGCATAAAAAAATTGGCATGGACCAAAAGCAAACCGACTGGACGAAATTTCCAGCGCCAGAAATCGTCGCTCAACAAATCATTCGTATAATCAAGAGCAAACACCCAGTCAGTACCATTGGCACCGGAAATGCAATTGCCACATTTGCTGGCAAATATATGGCTGGTACCATAGATACACTCATGCGAATGGGGCGCAAATGAAACACGCAGTAATTACTGGGGCTGCCAGCGGCATTGGCAAAGCACTCGCTTACCGTTTTGCACAAAATGGGTATCACATCACCGGCATAGATATTGACCCCAAACGTGCCCAAGAAATAGAACAAGATCTCAATGCCAAATTTATCATTGCCGATCTCAGCTCACAAAACGACCTGTCTCAAGTTATCCAACAACTCATTGATGGCAGTCCCATCGACGTCTTCATACACAATGCGGGCATCAATGCCGTGGGTCACTTTCAAAATCTACCCCTCCAAGATCAAGAACGCGTCATCGCCATCAACCTCACTGCACCCTTACAAATCACAGCCGCCCTTTTAAAAGCAAAAAAAATCCAGCAAAAAGGTGCGCTGGTTTTCATCTCTTCTTTATCTCATCAAGTCAGTTATCCGGGTGCATCAGCTTATGCCGCCAGCAAAAGTGGTCTCGCGGCTTATGCACGCAGCCTCTCCATTGCCCTTGCCCCAGAAAACATCCACACGCTCACCGTATACCCCGGCCCCACCCGCACCGAACACGCCCAACGCTACAGCCCCGACAACAGCCGAGAACACAA
>JABIFK010000302.1 GCA_018650745.1 Candidatus Latescibacterota bacterium
ATGACAAAAAGCCATTGATTGTTGCGCTGGGCGAGGTATTGTGGGATGTGTTTCCCGATGGCGCACGGTTGGGCGGTGCGCCATCCAATTTTGCAGTGCATTGTGCTGCACTGGGCGCGCAGGGAACCTTGCTGAGTTGCGTAGGAGATGATGCCTTGGGGCGAGACGCCGTATTGGCATTGTCGCAACACAACGTGGATACGCAGTGGATACAAAAAGACAGAACCCGTTCTACTGGCACAGTACCGGTTACTTTATGTGATGGTCAGCCAAGTTATGAAATTGTTGAAGATGTGGCTTGGGATCATATTGTGTGGCAGCAGGAATTTGAAGCGTTGGCCAAATCGGCCAACGCTATTTGTTTTGGTACTCTATCCCAACGGTCTTTAGACAGCCGCAAGACCATTCAGCTGTTTGCTGATGCAACAAAACAAGATTGTTTACGTGTTCTGGATGTCAACTTTCGTCAACATTATCATTCTGCCGATGTGGTCAAACACTCTTTGGCTTTGGCAAGTGTTGTAAAGCTGAATGATGATGAAGTGCCCATTTTGCGCGGCTATATAGGGGGCGATGAAGACCTGGATGAGTTCTTGAAGGGTTTGCTGAAACGTTTTGCCTTGGATCTTGTTGTCTTGACATTGGGAGCTGACGGATGCCGTATTTTTAGCCACGGTCAGGTGGTGACTGTGGCGGGAGTTTCACAACAGGTTGCGAATACTGTGGGAGCTGGAGATGCATTTACTGCTGCTTTTGTGGGTCATTATTTGAATGGAGATGACTTAGAAGTTTGTGCCGGACGTGCAAATGCTTTGGGTGGTTTTGTTACCACTCAAGACAGTGGGACGCCATATTTGCCTAGTGAATTTAGAATTTGGAGTGACAATGCCAACAGATAAACAAATCAGACACGCATTACAGAAACGTTTGCTGGGGCGTGTTGATATTGAAGATCCAAAACGATGCGAGCTGCATCGTTTTATTTTGTCTCGCCTCGATCGGTTTCAGTGTCCAGATCGAGTAGAAGAATGGCCACAGATGGCTTCTCGTTTGCGAAGGCGTTTTTTGAAAGAGGTTTATCTGAAGGGGCATTCACCTGCAATTATTCAAGCACAGCCTGAGGTGGTCTGGGGAGATGTGATTGAAACGGGAAAAGGATATCGCATTCGGAAATTACGGTATGAAGGATATCCGGGAATGTGGATTCCGGCACTGTTATACGAGCCAAATAAGTTAGATGGTAAAATACCAGCAGTACTGAATCCCAATGGCCACCACGCGGGCGGCAAAGCGATGGATTACAAACAAGCCCGATGTATCAATTTGGCCAAGCGTGGGATGCTGGCATTAAACACTGAGTTTATTGGGATGGGCGAATTGGTGGCCAGCCGAGACCATTTTCGAATTGGGCATATGGACATCTGTGGTAAAGCGGGTGTTGGTATTTTTTATTTGGCAATGAAACGTGCATTAGACGTTTTGGTTAATCATCCGAACTGTGATAAAGATCGGGTGGCAATGACCGGGCTTTCTGGTGGTGGGTGGCAAACGGCAGTTTTGAGTGCTCTAGATGAACGGGTGAAAGTGATTGTACCTGTTGCTGGGCATTCACCTGTTTGGCAGCGTGTATCTTGTATGGCTGACATTGGAGACTTAGAGCAGATACCGAGTGACTTGTGCACTGTGGCTGATTTTGATGTTATGACGGCATTGTTTGCTCCGCGCCCAACGTTGTTGATCTATAATTTGAACGATGATTGTTGTTTCCGTAGCAGACGTACGCGCAAGAGTGTTTATGCACCTGTGAAGCCTTTGTACGAGGCTTTGGGTGTTGGAGATCAATTTGAGTTTTACGAGAACAAAGATCCGGGTACACACAATTACGAAGCGGATAGCCGAGGGCAGTTGTATCGGTTTCTAAATAAGCATTTTGATCTGGATACGCCCGAGGCTGATTTGCCCTTTGCAGATGAATTGTTGAGTGAATCCCAATTGAATGTGGGGTTGCCTGAGAAAAACGCGACATTGGTCTCTTTGGCCAATGATGCGCGTGTTGAATTGCGACGACCAGGTATTCCAAAGCGCAGAAGAGACAAATGGATGGTAAAAACACGAGAGCAGTTAAAGGAGGTTATCCAACTGCCAGCCTTCAAAGTTACGGATCAGTTGGTTTCTTCTGGTAAAGGCATGCATCAACATCGATTGGATTTGAGCCAGACATGGACCTTGCCTGTGACGGAGTTTGAAGGTCTCAATGAGCCCGTGCTCATGCTTTCGGATGGGGGACGCAACTCGCGAATTGGGCATGTAGATCCGTTATTGCGTGAAGGGCACCGTGTTGTGATTGCCGATGTTTTTGGAACAGGAGAATCAAAAACCCCTGCAGGCATGCAAATGGTTTTGGCTGGTGTAGGCGAACGCCCTTTGGGTATTTTGGTTGGGCAACTGTTGGCGTTGTCTCGATGGGTTGGTGGACGCAAACGCATTCGCGTTTCTGCAAATGGCCTGGTGACGTCTTTTGCGGTACTGTGTGCGGCGGCTTTGGAGCCGAAGCACTTTTCTCATTTGCAGTTGAATGGTACTTTGGACTCATTAACGCGCTTGATTGATTTTCCGGTGTCTTACACAGATGCCGTACCTCTTTTCTGTTTTGGTTTATTGCAGGTCGTGGATGTGCCAGAACTCTTGGCTTTGACCGCGGGTGTGGAAATTGAAATGGTTGGGCGAGGGCCGATACAACCCGTTTGATATACGGGTGAGGTCTTGTCGTTTCTGTGTTAGGACTGTAGAATTCTATCGACTTTAGGAGAGATATTTATGGATAAGCAACCCAATATTCTTTTTCTCATGACAGATCAAATGCAAGGGCAGGTGTTGCGCCTAGATCACGTGTGTCAAACGCCAAACTTTGATAAATTGGCACAACGAGGGGTGCGTTTTGATCGGGCATACACACCCAATGCTGTTTGCTCTCCTGCTCGCGCGAGTTTGATGACGGGGTTGTTGCCGCACAACCATGGTGTGTTGGAGGTCACGCATGTTGTCGATGATGATCAATGTGTGCTGCGAACAGAGCACCCGCACTGGGCGCAACGGTTAGAGACCGATGGGTATAAAACCATGTATTTTGGTAAATGGCATGTGGAACGGTCGAATGATTTGACACAGTTTGGGTGGCAAGTAAACGGCGTGACGGGTGGTGACTTGTTTAAAGGCCTGCGCGATGAGGTGCTGGTTGGTGCAAAAGAGGCCTCCTTCTCGGTTCGGAAAGACAATGAATTGCCTGAAGGATATCAGAAGAGCATTTTGTATGGTGTGACCGATCAACCGATTGAAGAACGTGGTGTGGGTTTAACAACCGAGTTGGCATATCGGCACTTGCAAGACGCGGTCCAAGAAGATGATCCGTGGTGTTGTTTTGTGAGCGTGCTTGAGCCACATGATCCGTTTATTTGTGGTGAGGAGGCCTATTCAAAATATGATGTGGATGCGATTGAGCTGTGCCCCAATGTGTTTGACGATTTGAGCAGCAAACCCAATATCTACCGTAAGTCTGGGTTGGCATGGGCAGATTTTACAGATCGACATAAAAAAGAAGCGGCGGCGTGTTATTATGCTTCTGTGACTGAAATTGATGAACAATATGGACGTTTGATTGACTTGGTGGAAAAAGCAGGTCAATTGGACAATACCATTATTGTGTTGACCAGTGATCATGGCGAGCTGTTGGGATCGCATGGTTTATATTGTAAAAATTATTCGGGGTTCGAAGAAGTCTATCACATTCCTATGGTGGTGGCTGGTCCCGGTATTACGGATGATAAGGTCAGTGATGCGCGTGTCGGTTTGCACGATCTTTGTCCAACGTTATTGGATTTGGTCGGTTCTAATGAGATTGATGTTGTCGATTCGGCATCCTTTGCACCTGTGTTGAGGAATCCAGAAAGTGAATCGGCCAATTTTCAAAAAGGATTTGCAGAATATCATGGGGGGCGTTATCGCGTGACGCAACGGGTTGTCTATGACGGAGCTTGGAAGTTGGTGATGAATGGTTTTGACTTTGATGAGCTCTATAATTTGGATGATGATCCGTATGAGATGACCAATTTGATTGATGTGGCCGAACATAGACCTCGACTGCGTGAACTCACAAAGTATATGTGGCAAGTGATACGCGATACGGGAGATCGTTCTTTGTGGAATTCGCAGTATCCCGTCCTGCGTGTGGCGCCTTTTGGGCCAGAAATTCTCACTGATTAAGTTGTGTGCGTTGAAATGTTTTTGTCGTTATCGGCATGTTGTTCATGCGTCTATTAAGCATAGTGAACAGAAAGTGAAAGGTGTTGCATTTTGAATGACGTGATTATCTACCACAATCCTCGTTGTAGCAAGAGTCGGGCAACTCTGGCCTTGTTACGTGAAAAGGGGATAGAACCCGATGTTGTCGAATATCTAAAGAATCCTCCAGACGAAAATGACTTGGCCAGAATTTTAGGGATGTTGGAATTGGAGCCAATAGAATTGATTCGCAATGGCGAAGTTGAATATACAGAGTTGGGCTTGGAGGAAAAAAAAGATGACAGTGGTGAATTGATACGGCAGATGATCGCGCATCCGATTCTTATTGAACGGCCCATTGTTGTGAGGGGGAATCGCGCACGTATTGGTAGGCCGCCAGAGAATGTGTTGGAAATCTTGTAATTTCGCAGTCATAGTCTTAAACACTGCATCTGGAGATACGAATCTTACACTGGGGCCAAATGACGATGGGCTTGCCGTTGCTTTAAGTTATGGATTGGATATTGATGCGATTTTTCAAGACCGAAACATCCCATTGATTCATATCAATTCAGCGATGTTCACGGAAACATTGTTTAAGCAAAATAAATTGAGCGTGCATGTCTTTGGGTGGGATTTTAAAGAAACTGCATCGATGTTGAGCGCGTTGGAAACCAGTGTTCAAGTTGGTGGGTCTGGGTTTCTTACGATGTATAAAATGACTGTTGATGGGAAGGTGATTCAGGAAACAGAACGGCGTATGACTGAGTTGGGTTTCTTGCTTCAAGCCATCGGTGTTGCCAATGGCGCATTTGAAGCAAATGATGCACTAAAAGAACAGGTCGTGGACGGATTGGCCCTGCTTCGAAAAATGGACAACGCATTAACTTATACAATCACCGATAAATTGACTTCGTTGGGTGAATTGGAATCCTATTTCAGTTTGGCTATTCAAATGAATTTGATCAGTCGACCAAAGTTGGCAAGGTTGGTACAATCACTTCGAGAGTTGCGTAAGTTGGGCATGGATGACAATAGCTTTGGTAAAGTGGGTGTAAAGTACACATTCTCGTTTGATGCTGATGCTTTGGGAAATGGTAAGCAGAGGCCAATCAAATGCGTCTTCGGATCTTACTGGTTTACTTGAGACCACGCTTTACGACAAAGATCAACAAGATGAAGCTGCACATTATATCGCCATTGGTGGTGAGACGTCTCAGAGATGAAAGTACGCTCAAGATTTCTTTGAAAGAGCCCATTTGCCAAATCTTACACCAATGCCTGAGGAAGCTCATCTCAGGCATTTGCATTTGTGTACATCTTTCAAATGTTTATATTGTTGCAAATCTTATCACTTATAGGAGCGTGTTCATATGCACTACACGATAGATCAGATACGTTTGGCATTAAAGAAATGTCACCGACTCTCATTGGCAGATCTGCCAACGCCTTTAGAAGATGTACCAAAGCTATCAGAAGCTCTAGGTGGGCCACGCATTTTGGTAAAAAGAGAGGATCAAACGGGTTTGGCTTTTGGGGGTAATAAGGTGCGCGAATTTGAGTATTCTGTCGCACCAGCCGTTTCCGAAGGTTATGATGTGTTGCTGCACGGAGCGGCTTCTCAGTCAAATCAATCTCGGTTGACGGCGGCAGTTGCGGCCAAGTTGGGTTTAAAGATGGTGATGGTTGGGCGTAAGGATGAACATTCAAATGATATGAATGGGAACTTGTTCTTAACTCATCTATTTGGCGCAGATGTACATTTGGTTGAATCGGCAGAAGAACGTTCTGAAGTGGAGAAAAAGTTGGAAGCCGATGGGCATAAAGTTTATAACACAAGCTATGATGGATATTATTTGCGCAGTGTGGCCTATGTTGATGGTTTTATTGAATTATGGGAGCAGCTTCAAGAACAAAATGTCGTGCCAGATGCATTGTATGTCTGTTCGGGTGTGCATACCCATGTTGGTTTGGTTGTTGGCGCAAAAGCTCTGGGCGTCGATCTGCGTATTGTAGGTATCAGTCCATCTCCGCAGGATAATGCAAAGAAAAATATGCAGTTGGCTGAGGTGGCGAATGAGGTGTGTAAGATTTTGAGTTTGGACATCCATTTTACGGCTGATGACTTTGAAAGTTATGGTGAATATGCGGGTGAGGATTATGGCGTGTTGACAAGAGAATCTCGCGAATCCGTGTTGTTGGCTGCGCGAACAGAAGGTCTGTTACTTGATCCGGTCTATTCGGGGAAAACGTTTGCAGCAATGATTGAACATATTCGAAAGGGCAAGTATACAAAAGATCAAACGGTGTTATTTGTACATACAGGGGGAACACCTGCACTATTTGCATATGCAGATGAGTTGTTGAACAAGACTGAATAGGAATTGGGTGCCGCTTGGATATTGGTGGA
>JABIFK010000126.1 GCA_018650745.1 Candidatus Latescibacterota bacterium
CACGCCGTTTTTGAATCGCATGTTGAATTGGGCTGTAGACCAAATGCTTCGCCCTGGTGCCTTTGTTGCAAAACATTGCACGGCTTCGATATCCCCACAAAAGTAGCGCATCACATCAATGGTATGTGGATGAAGGGCTTGTAGGTGGTAATTGGGTGAGCTCTCGGCGGGGTTCATGATCCACATGGCCATATTTACAAATAGTAGGTGACCCAGCCGACCTTCATCGAGCCACTTTTTGGCCAATCGGGCAGCGGGTGTAAATCGATGATTGAGATCAATGCCGTAGCACACGCCCATTTCTTTTGCTTTGGCCACCATTTCTTCGGCATGGGCAATGTTGTTGGATATGGGTTTTTCACCCAGTACATGACAGCCTGCTTCAAGTGCTTGGATTGTGGGCGCGTAATGATCGCTGCCATATTCATATCCGCCTGTTGCAACACTTACAACGTCAGGCTTCAATTCGTCCAACATCTTTTGCACATTGTAAAAAGGTGGCACATTCAAACGGTGTCCTGTGGCATCGGCACGTGTTTCATCAATGTCACACACACCCACCAACTCAGACAATTCATTTTCCCCATAAATATCTGCGTGCCGATTGCCGATCGGCCCCGTCCCTATCACACAGACGCGTAACATGGAAATCTCCTAAAAATAATGTCAAAAGTCCCAGATCAACAGGTCTCAGGTCAATATATACAGGTGTTGACTTGTGACTTGCAGACCTGAGACTTGTGAGCTGTATCGACAGTTCTGCTTAAACTTTATCGACTGTTACGATGGTTTCATTTTCCCAAGATTCGATAGCTGCTTCAATGACCATTTGCGCTTTGAGCGCTTCTTCGCCCGACCCTTCGATTTTTTCTGGAGCTGTATTTTCGAGGTTTTGCTCTATCCAGCGCCCAATACGGCTTTCAAAGGTTTCACCAAAGGCCATCATCCCGCCAATATAATCGTAGCTTTCTAGTTCCATTGAACGGCGCGGGTGAAAATGCAAGTGTTCACACGCATCGTCGAGAATAAAGCGGGCATCTGAACCGACTACTTCTAGGCGTTCTAGGCCATAAGAACCACCCGGTCCTGTTGCATCATAGCTGCCAGTCAATGAACCGACAACCCCGCTTTCAAATTGCATATTGATTTGAGCGTTGGACCAACAATTTCGCCGGTTGCCATCTTTGTCAATGCCACGCTTGCAAAAGGCTTGAACACGTTCCACATCGCCACAAAAATAGCGCATCACATCAACAGAATGAGGGTGTAATGCGCGAAGATGGAACCACGGAGATGTTTCATTGGGATTGTTGATCCACATGGTCATATTGATAATATTTAGCTCACCCAAGCGGCCTTGTTCGACCCATTCTTTGGCCCGCGCGGCGGCTGGTGTGAATCTATGGTTAAGATCGATCCCGTAGCGTAAGTTTTTCTCTTTTGCTTTGGCTACCATTTCTTTCGCGTCGTCAATGTTGTTTGAAATGGGTTTTTCACCCAATACCGGAAGACCCGCTTCAAACAGTTCCATTGTGGGTTTGTAATGATCGCCACCATTTTCTGTACCTGCCGTTGCCACACTGGTCATGTCCAAGTTCAAACCGGCATCCAACATTTCTTGAATCGAATAGAAGGCTTTTGTTTCGTGTCTGTCAGCGGCCTTGTCTGCACGTTCCTTGTTGATGTCACAAACACCAACGAGATTGCAACTTTCACTTGCTTTGTAGATTGAGGCGTGGCGATTGCCAATGCCACCCAAACCAACAACGGCAACATTGAGTGCCATAGAGATTCTCCTTGTCATCATTTTTTATATGAAATTTAAATTGGATGGATGATATATAGGGGGTGCGGTTGGTTTTGTCAAGCGGTTCGAATGTTATTGATTTGGTTCTGAAGGAAATGTTTTGATCTGGAACTGGCTGGAAGGAATCGAGAGATTTTCAAGAGGAAGTTGGGAGCCTGCAATTGAGAGAAATGCAAAAACAAAAGCCTGCTTCAGCTTTTATTTTGCTCTTTTTGCTTTGGCTTTTAAGGTTTGGTTCTGCTGCGCTTGCTGTTGTCTCATTTGCTGTTTGATCTGGTCCATCTGTTGGTTCATTTGAGAGTTGACGCCTTTTTCCAAATCGGACTTAAACTGTTCCATTGCCACAGGGGCTTCACTGGCAACCCATTGCATAACAGCCAAAAATCCCGCGACTAAGACACATACAACAGTAATTCCACCCATAAATAGCATATTGCCGCGATCCATCTTTTTGCGCCCTCGGCGTGACTTCGTACTGTGTTCTCTCACACCAAAATCGGGTGCCATTTGAGGTGCCATTTGGTGGGGCATTTGAGGGGAGTTGGTGATTGGGTTTTCTACGGGTTTGTCCGTTGGTGGTGGGCCATTTGTTTTTGAAATAGATACCACGGGTTCAGGTGGTGCTGGCGTCGGTTGGGCGGGGGGTGGTTCTGGTGTTTGGCTAGGAGAGGGTGTTTGTTGCTTCGGTGTTGTGTTTCTGCTGTTGAGTGCGTCTAGCAGGTCCGATGTGTTTGTTGTGGCTTCGGCTGGTGCTTTTGGTTCCGATTTGGCGGCATTCCGTTTTAATGCTTCAAGGATATCATTTTCTGGAGGAGTGCTTGGTTTTGCAGCATCTGTTGATTCTGCTGCTGTGCCATAAAGTGCATCCATCGATGGCGCAGTGTTGGTCTCTGGGGCAGATGGTGATGTAGCCGGCTGATTATAGAGTGCGCTGATGGCATCTGTTTTGGCGGGCGAAGATTGGGTTTCGCGTTTGAGGTGCTTTTCAATTTCGTCTAAAAGTGTGCGTGCTTTAAAAGGCTTTTTGATAATGCCTTTTACACCTTGAGCTCGAAGTTCTTCGGAGACCTGCTCCGTGACAAAGCCCGAGACCACGACAACGGGAATGTCAAACCCTTGACTGACAATGAAATCAAGTATCGACGTGCCGTGAATGGTCGGCATTTTTAAGTCTAACAAGATGAGGTCAGGGTTTTCATGATTAAGCGCGTCAAGCGCATCGGTCCATTTGGTAGCACTCACCGCTTGATACTTGTTCGCTTCGAGGATATCTACAATGAGGTCCACGATAGCTTGCTCATCATCGATGGTGAGGATTTTTTTTGTTGTAGATGTGGTGGCCATACCAAAATCCTTAGAGGGAGTTTTGCTAATTCACTGAATTATAAAGCGAAACGTGTGTGATGACAAGCAGTTTTAGCGGTTTTCTACTGATTCAGTTGGTGACCCGCCTAAGCAGAGGGAGAATTCGAACTTGTTGGGTGAACGTCTGTGTAGTATATTGATTCGGTTTCTCAAACCGCAATCGCATTTGCGTATGCAAGGCTTGGGTTACTGGTAAATTTCTCACTTTTTTCTTTATTCGATCTTTACGGGATGGGATGGAATGGAAACGCGAAATCTAAGTATCAAAGGCGCACGGGTTCACAATTTACAGAATGTCAGCTTGGAATTGCCACGCAATGAATTGATCTGTTTTACGGGGGTTTCTGGGTCGGGTAAATCATCTTTGGCATTTGATACCATCTATGCCGAAGGTCAGCGCCGGTACGTTGAATCTTTATCGGCTTATGCCCGCCAATTCTTAGGTCAAATGGAAAAACCCGATGTGGACCAGATTACGGGTTTATCGCCTACTGTTTCTATAGAACAAAAAACTGCAGGGCGCAATCCGCGCTCTACGGTTGGCACAATGACAGAGATTTATGATTATCTGCGGGTTTTGTTTGCTCGTATTGGCACCCCACATTGTGTACACGACAACACGCCCATTGGTGCCCAGACCCGAGATGGCATTGTTGATCAAATTATGGCTTTGGGTGAGGGCACGCGTTTTCATGTTCTGGCTTCATTGATTCAGGGGCGAAAGGGTGAATATCTCGATCTGTTTGAAGATCTGCAGAAAGAGGGATACATCCGGGTGCGTGTTGATGGGCAAATTGTCACATTGACTCAGGTTCCCAAATTGGAGCGATATAAACGACACAATATTGAAGTGGTGATAGATCGCTTGATGGTAAAGGACGATATGCGCGCTCGCATTGGCGAAGCTGTTGATGCTGGGTTGCAATTGGGCAACGCGGCGGTCATTGTCAGCCCTGAGGAGGGCGATGATATTTTGCTCAGTACCAATTTTTCGTGTCCGAAATGTGGACGAAGCGCACAAGAACCCACCCCGCAAATGTTCTCATTCAACAGCCCGCAAGGCATGTGTACTGGTTGCCACGGTTTAGGGACGACGGTGGCGATGGATCAGAAGAAAGTGGTGCCCGACGATTCGTTGTCGGTTAGCGAAGGGGCTATTGCGCCCTTGGGCATTTCGAAGAACCGCTGGCGCAACCATTTTTACGAAGGGGTGTTGAAGCGCCATAAATCCACGCTGAAAACGCCTTGGAAAAAGATTCCAGCAGCGGGGCGAAAGGAGCTTTTGTACGGCGTTGAGGGGCGTATTCAGTTTGAATGGCGTCGTCGGAATGGCACCATTAAGAAACATCGCGACACATATGAAGGTATTTTAACGCCAATGGAACGTCGGTTTGCCGAAGGCAGCAATCCTGTGATGCGAAAGCGGTTGGCGCCGTATATGCGTGTGGGCATATGTCCCACGTGTGAAGGCGAGCGTTTGAAGGCTGAAGCATTGTTTGTGCGTATCAATGAACGGTCTTTGGCTGATGTCACCGGCATGACGATTGAACAGGCTCATCAGTTTTTTACAAATTTGAATTTGACCGAGACGCAGGTGCGTATTGCTGAAGATGCGTTGAAAGAGATCAGAGGACGGTTGACATTTTTGCTTGATGTGGGGTTGGATTATCTGACCCTTGAGCGCACGGCTCCAACGCTTTCTGGTGGTGAGGCCCAGCGCATTCGATTGGCCAGTCAAATTGGTTCGGGTTTGGTTGGTGTGACATATGTTCTTGACGAGCCATCGATTGGTTTGCACCACCGAGACAATGTGCGATTGTTAGATGCCCTCTGTCGGTTGCGCGATGTGGGCAATACGGTCATTGTTGTTGAGCACGACGCAGAAACAATGATGCGATCAGATAGAGTGGTCGATTTTGGACCTGGACCTGGGCATTTGGGGGGGGAGGTCGTGGCCCAAGGGTCGTGGAAACAGGTTGCACGGTCCCGTCGGTCCATTACGGGCGGGTATTTGTCTGGCAAGCGGAAAATTGAAGTGCCCGAGCGGCGGCCTGTGGCCAAGCGGCACTCGGGCATTTGGATTCGAGGGGCCCGACAGAACAATCTAAAACGAGTAGATGTGAAGATTCCCCTGAGTGTGTTTACGTGTGTTACTGGCGTGTCTGGGTCGGGTAAGAGCTCGTTGGTGATTGATATTCTATATCCCGCCTTGGCGCGTGAGCTCAATAATGCCGAAATGGAGCCCGGTCTTCATCGGCGCATTGAAGGCATTGATAAGTTAGACAAAGTAATTGAGATTGATCAACAACCCATTGGGCGCACACCGCGCAGCAATCCGGCAACATATACGGGGGCATTTGACCCCATTCGAAAGTTGTTCTCCGACTTGCCTGAAGCAAAGGTGCGTGGGTATAAACCCGGTCGATTTAGTTTTAATGTGAAGGGTGGGCGTTGTGAAGCCTGTCAGGGGAATGGCGCCAATTTGGTTGAGATGGACTTTTTGGCCGATGTGTGGGTGACGTGTCAGGTCTGTGAGGGGCGGCGGTTTAATCGTGAAACGTTGGATATCATCTTTAAGGGTAAGTCTATTTCTGACGTCTTGGAAATGGAGGTTGAAGAAGCCTGTGACTTTTTTAGAAATGTGCCGAATATTCATCGGGTTCTGAAAACACTTGTTGATGTGGGAATGGGATATGTGCGTTTGGGGCAACCAGCACCGACTTTGTCTGGTGGGGAAGCTCAGCGGGTCAAATTATCGAAAGAGCTGTGTCGTACAAGTACTGGTAAGACACTGTACATCTTAGATGAACCGACTACGGGATTACATTTTTCAGATATTCAAAATCTCTTAAATGTATTGCACCGTTTGGTGGATTTGGGCAATTCTGTGGTTGTGATTGAACACAATATGGATGTGGTGAAAACCGCAGATTGGGTGATCGAGCTGGGCCCTGAGGGTGGTGAAGTGGGCGGCCAATTGGTTGCGCAAGGTACACCTGATGATCTGCGAGATGTAAAAGGTTCACATACAGGGGACGCCCTCAACGAGATCCATTCTGGTGCACATCTTTTGGCTGCTACAAATGGGCAGGGGAATGGCCGAGCCCAAAATAGGCGTATCAAGTCTATTGATGTTTTCGGTGCTAAGGAGAACAATCTACGAGGCGTAGATGTGTCAATTCCGCGTGAAAAAATGACGGTTATTTCTGGGGGGTCTGGTTCTGGTAAATCATCGTTGGCACTGGATACCATTTTTGCAGAAGGGCAGCGGCGTTACGTAGAGTCTTTATCAGCTTATGCGCGACAATTCTTAGGGCAGATGCCCAAGCCCAAGGTAGATCGTGTGGTGGGGTTGTCACCTGCTATTGCTATTGAACAGAAAGCTGCAAGCAAAAACCCACGGTCGACAGTGGGTACGGTGACCGAAATATATGACTATGTGCGGGCGTTATATGGCTTGCTGGGGGATGTCTATTGCCCCGATTGTCAAATACCTGCCGGCAGTCAATCTGTTAGTGAAATTGTTTCACGTGTGCTGAAAATGCCCGAAGGCCGCCGGCTTTTCCTGTTGGCGCCTTTAGAACCTGGCCGAGGCGAAGATTACGCGACATTGATTGAACGGGCTCAGCGAGAAGGGTATTTACGTGGGCGACTGGATGGGGATGTGTTCACTTTGGCCAAACCACCCGAGATTGATTATCGTCAAACCCACCGCTTGGAAGTTTTGGTTGATCGGGTCACGGCAACTAAAAAGAATGCCAAACGCATTGCCGATTCTGCAGAGAAAGCCTTGGCCTTGTCTGGTGGCATATTGATTGCAGCATCTCCCGATGATCTGGAAGAGACACGCTTTAGTCAGCATCTGTCTTGCGTTTCATGTGGACAAAGTTTCGAGCCCGTTACGCCACAGAGGCTGTCGTTTAATAGCCCTGAGGGATGGTGTATGTCTTGCGATGGTTTGGGCACGCAACGCGGGATGGGGGTGCATACGCTCATTCCTGATCCGCGCAAGACGTTGACTGAGGGTGCCGTTTTGCCTTGGGGAGAGATTGAGCCCGATGGTCAACTGGGACAGATGATTGCGGTCATTGGTGAATCTGCTGGATTTGATTTGGAAACACCGTTCGCGCAGATGTCAGAGCAAGCGCAACAAGCAATTTTATACGGTTTGGGCAATCTCTGGTTAAACGGTGCTCGGGGAATGAAATTTCAATATAAAGGGCTGTTTCCGACCATCGAAACTTTGGTGCGCCAAGCCCCAAGGTTTCGGCGCCAAATGGGTGAGTTTATTCAAGACGTCCCCTGTCCTTCATGTCGAGGGCACAGAATCAATCCCGTCAGTGCGGCTGTAAGATTGCGAGATCGAACCTTGCCTGAGGTTGTTCGGCAGCCTATTCGCGATGTGCGCACTTGGTTTGATACTTTGGCGCTTAAAGGGCAAGAACATGAATCGGCTGGGGAAGTGTTGGCAGAAATTCACAGTCGTTTGCGGTTTTTGGATGAAGTGGGGTTGGGGTATATCGATTTGGCCAGAAAGGCACCGACATTGTCGGGAGGCGAAGCCCAACGTATCCGTTTGGCAAGTCAAATAGGGTCGGGTCTGACAGGTGTTCTGTATGTCTTAGACGAACCAACAATTGGCTTGCATCAGCGCGACAATCGGCGTTTGCTGGCCGCATTAGCACGGTTGCGTGATTTGGGTAATTCGTTGCTGGTTGTGGAGCACGATCGAGACACCTTAGAAGCTGCTGATTA
>JABIFK010000234.1 GCA_018650745.1 Candidatus Latescibacterota bacterium
GATCGGTGTAGACCACCACAACAGCACCGCCTATCACGCTGCCGAAGTCTCCATGCCTTGTGGTTGCATTGACCCATTCGGGTATCCCAAAAAAGTGCTCATCAATGGCACCGTAAGCGACGTCCCCGGTCTCGCCTTCCGAAACGGCCCGTGTCTCGCTTCCCCTAGAAAACTCAACGCCGCACTCAAAAACCGCCAAACACACGGAAATGTCGGTAACGCCGATTCCACACTCGTCAAGGCCATTGACTTGTGGCATGCACGAAAACGCCACTTAAAGGATTTGTGTCCAACGTGTCCGGTGAAACCACGATATCCTGATGAATGATGGGCACATAAGGAAGATTGCCATTCCCGACAAACCTGAGATCGATTGAAATTCAGCAACAACAGAAATAGCCCAACGATAACGCAAGGAGCATGCATGAAAATTGGCACCTACAACGTGTTTGGATTAACGGGGTACCCCAAAGAAGAAGCCGCCATAGAAATCGGCTCACCTGGCGAAGAAAATAATGGTGAACACTTCGTTCGCGTATTCTCCGAGTTAGAGTGTGACATCCTCGGTTTACAAGAAGGCGTCACCGTGCGGGCAATACAGTACATTGCCAAAACAATGAATCGCTACGTGGCAACATTCCCTTCACCAATTAACTGGCCAGGGCACGTGCTCTCGCGTTACCCTATTTTAGAATCACGCGTATTTAGCCACACCGACCCACACCAGCAAACCCCACCCTTCAGCCGCACGTCAGGTGCAGCACTGTTGGCAATAGATGACACAACCAAGCTTTGGTACGTCAATCTGCATTTGCACCCCAGTGATGTGGACCTACGAGTTCAAGAAGCCGACATAATTAAGGATCGGCTGCAAGCCCTCCAGGCCATTACCGAAAACATAATCGTTGTTGGCGATTTTAACAGCGAAATAGACGAACGCGTACATCAACACATCAAAACCTTGGGATTTGCCAATGCAATGGAAACTGTGGGCGGCGGCATTCAAGCCACAATGGATATCGTAGGCAAACGCACGCATTATATTGATCACATCTACGTAAGTGCGCCATTAATACCCCACTTAAAAAGTGCCACCGTCATTCGCAAAGCAGGCTTTCGCCACGACGCCCCACAGGAAAAAGGCGTTTGGGCACATTCCGACCATTTGCCGGTTGTTGCGCAACTAAACTGGCCAATCAGCAGCTAAATGGGCATTCCCACCGAAAACGCGGCTGTTTAAGACACAAATCCGTAATGGCCCTATATCCAAATGTTGAATGGTTCAAAGAAAATGGTTATCTTGAATGAGTGAATTTAGGAAATAGACTTTTCTTATCTTTAATCCCTGACCTCTGATCCCTGATTCTTGGAGATTTTAATGAATACATCTCAATCTGCTGCACACCACGCCGAAAGCTCTCAATATCTCGCTATGGGCGTATCATCTGGCATGCGCACCTACGTGACCAGCCCCCCCCTCTTTTTCGAACGCGCAGACGGCCCCTATTATTTTGATGTAGACGGCAACAAATTACTCGACCACACCCTTGCCTGGGGTCCCCTCATTCTCGGCTCCAATCACCCACAGCTCAATGAAGCCGTTATTGAAGCCCTCCAAAAATCATACACACTCGGAGCCCAACACCCCGGTGAAATCGCACTTGCCAAACGGATGACCGAAGTCGTGCCCGGTGTAGAACAAGTCATCTTCTCCAACACCGGCACCGAAGCCATTCAAACCACGCTTCGGCTTGCACGCACCCAAACAGGGCGTACCAAATTCATCAAATTTGAAGGCCACTACCACGGCTGGGCCAATAACGTATTGCTCAGTTACCACGCCACCGACGAAGAAGCCGGTAATCTTGAAGCACCCAACGTCGCACCGTCAATGGGCGGCCAACCCGCCTCTGAATACACCGAAGCCATTGTCCTCCCGTGGAATCGACTCGACCTGCTCGAACAAACATTCGAAAAACACGGCAACGAAATCGCCGCCGTATTTACCGAACCGCTCTTGGCCAACTCAGGTTCTATTGAACCCAAAGAAGGCTTCTTACAAGGGCTCGTTGACTTATGCAAAAAACACGGTGCCATTTCAGTTTTCGACGAAGTGATCACCGGTTTCCGTCTTGCCTTAGGCGGTGCCCGAGAATTCTTCGGCGTTATTCCCGACGTATCCGTCTACGCCAAAGCCCTGGCAGGGGGATTCTCTCTGTCTGCTGTTGCTGCCCGCAAAGAATTCTTCGACGTCTTGCGTGACGGCAGTACCATTCACGCAGGCACTTACAACGGCAACACCATTTGCCTCGCAGCAGGCAAAGCCACGCTCGATATTCTCTCTGCAGACCCCGACAACCACAGCCGAATGCACCTTCACGGTCTGCAACTTCGCAAGACCATTGAAGAAGCAGCGCAAAACAAAGGACTGCCCTTGTGCACGTCTGGTGCAGGCACCGTGTTCAACGCCCACTTTGGCACAGAAACACCCCCCACGCACTACCGCGAATACGCCCAAGTAGACATGGACACTTACACAAAGTTCCGCGCCCATATGTTAGACAACGGCGTGCAACTCCTTCCCGACGGGCGTTGGTATGTCGGCCTTGCCCACACGCCCACAGAACTCGAAATTGCACAAGAAGCTATCCACAAAAGCTTTCAATTATTGTAAATAATTACAGCCTATAAAATACTTCAATTATTTACATTACAATTACTTAAGACAATAAGTTTACAAAAACATATTTTTATATAAAAAGTATCGCTCTCCTAACAGAGAAGAGCGATACTTTTAAAAAAGGTTGAAGCGGTTATCATTTAAGTATGGTTTTCAAATACCCCAATCGCATTCAGGACAAAATACGTACCCAGACCCTCTTTGACGTATCGCATTACGCCCCATCTGCAACAGATTCTGTTCCTCCAAGATTTTGTATGACCAAAAACAAAGCTTCAGGTTGAACGGGTTTGGTCAAATAATCATCCATCCCCACACTTAAAAAGTGTTCTCGATCTCCATCTCCAGCGTGGGCCGTCAATGCCACAATAGGCAAATGTACGCCCGTATCTTGTTCCCGACGTCGGATATTGCGCGTGCACGTCACGCCATCCATTTTAGGCATTTCTGAATCCATTAGAACCAAATCAAAAGCCTGACTTTCAGTCGCTTGCAAAGCCTGTTCGCCATCTTCCACAGCCACCACCTCATGCCCCGCCTTTTCCAATATCCGCGTCACGATCTGACGGTTGACCACATTGTCTTCTGCCACCAAAACCTTTAGAGATACTTTTTTTTGTGACACAACGGGAGCGACATCCAACTGTGCTTCCATATCTTCTTGTCGCAAAGGCAATGTAAATGTAAATGTGCTGCCGTGACCAGACTTGCTTTCAACCCATATTTTCCCGCCATGACCTTCAACAATTTTACGCGCAATCATCAACCCCAATCCCGTACTTTTTTCGCCGGCGGTAGACTTCACACTTGTTTTTTGAAAAGCCTGAAAAAGCTGTGGGATTTCGTGTTCAGGAATGCCCTGCCCCTGATCTTTCACCGATAAAACCAACATCTCATCACGCTGAACCAAAACAACTTCAATGCAAGTGGCCGACTGAGAAAACTTAATCGCATTGCTTATTAAATTATTTAACACTTGATCAATTTTAGGTGCATCAACCACACTAAATGTCGTATCACTTTTGCATTGGAACGTCAGTGAAATCTTTTTTTGGTCTGCCATCAGACGATTCAACGTCATATTGTGCACAATCACGTCCTGCAAATCTACACGCGCCAAATTTAGGTTCAACTTACCCGCTTCAATTTGAGAAATATCCAAGAGATCGTTGACAAGGTTCAACATACTCTCACTGGATTTTTGGATGTTGTCAATAAACCCAAGGTGTTCTTCATCAACTTGGCCCGCAAGATCAGAAGACAAAAATTGACTAAAATTGCTGATCACATTCAACGGATTTCGCAGATCGTGTGCTGCCATACCCAAAAATTGATTTTTCAATCCATTCAAACTTTCCAATTCTTTATTTTTTTGATCCACTTCTCGATACACCTGATTCAATTCTTCGTAGCGTTTTTGCAACTCATCAAAAAGATCCTTGCCACGCAACAACGATCGCAGGCGAGCCTTCAATTCATTTAGATCAAAAGGCTTGTTCAAAAACTCATCGGCCCCGGCTTCGATCCCTGCCAATTTTGCATCCTGTTCTTCAAGGGCCGTGGCCAAAACCACAGGAATGTGGCGTAACAGATGGTTGTCTTTGATCTGTTGACATACCTCAATACCTGACATCTTCGGCATAATGATATCCAATATCGCAATATCTGGTGGCGCACTCAAAAACGAGGCCATTGCCTCTTCTCC
>JABIFK010000125.1 GCA_018650745.1 Candidatus Latescibacterota bacterium
AGGTGGGGGCAGAAGCAATTGCGATCCCATCTGCAGGCAATGCAGGAGGTGCTACGGCCTCCTATGCTGCTCGGGCGGGTTTGTCGTCCCACATTTTTATGCCCAAAGATGTACCTGTTGCAAACCACGTAGAGTGCCAGGTCTTAGGTGCTCATGTCGAACTTATCGATGGTTTGATTTCAGATTGTGGGAAGATTGTGGCTGAACGCAAAGAAGCTGAAGGCTGGTTCGATATTTCGACACTAAAGGAACCCTATCGTGTTGAAGGCAAAAAGACCATGGGGTATGAGTTGGCTGAACAGTTTGATTGGGAATTGCCTGATGTGGTTATTTACCCGACGGGTGGTGGTACGGGGCTCATTGGCATGTGGAAGGCTTTTGATGAAATGGAGCAAATGGGATGGATTGACGGAAAGCGCCCACGCATGGTTTCTGTTCAGGCGGCTGGGTGTGCACCCATTGTGCGTGCATATGAAGCGGGTGCAGACGCTGCAGAACCTTGGCAAGATGCTCAAACTGTGGCAGCTGGGCTGCGTGTGCCCGGGGCTGTAGGAGATTTTCTGATGCTGCGGGCCATTCGAGAAAGCAATGGTTGTGCGCTTTCTGTTACAGATGAAGAATTGATGGCATGTGTGTTTGAAATGGGCGGTGCTTTGGGCATTTTTCCTGCACCAGAAGGGGGTGCAACGCTTGCCGCACTCAAGAAATTGATCGCCCAAAATTGGGTCAAAGAGACCGACAAAGTGGTCTTGTTTAATACTGGGACGGGTTTGAAGTATATCGAACTTTTCCAATAGATTGAGGATTTATGACATCAGATGACCTTGGGCGTATGCTTGCTCTGGTGGCGGCATATTTGCCCCCGGCATTGCGAAGTCGTCTTTTGGCTTTATTGCCAGAAGGTTTGGACAAACCTGCTCAAAAGCATGTTGAGGAAGTCTCAAAACTCACACCTGAGCAACTTTCGGTGGTTGAGCGTTCTCTTTTGAGTGATCTCAAAGCGCGCTTTGGTGAGGAGGATGTCACATCTGAAATTGAAGCGCTTCCTTTGCGTGTAGCCGATGTATTGGCTTTGGTGTTGCGAAAAGCATCCATATCTAAGAACGCTGATTTGGTAAGGCGTCTACCGGAAGAATTGCAAAGTGAGATATTCCACTTGAACGCGGCCCAAAGCTGGGCAGCTTGGGAACGTCGTTTGGGGCCCGCAGAGCTTGAATGGGTGATTTCTTTGCGCGATGCACTTGGTCTTGCCGACTTTGAAGCTTCTCCTCAGTTTGTAGCCGAAATTTTGCGACAGATACAAAATCCCGCAGACGTGCGTCGCAATTTAACATATCTATACGAAAAAGAGCCAGATTCTACTGGGTATATACAAAATTATCTCTATGGTTTTGAGTCTCTTGTGAAGTTGCCAGATAGAGAGCTTCAAGGTGTGCTAAAAAGTGTAGACCATTGGGATCTTATATTGGCCATGCGTTCTGTGCCGGCCAATGTGCGTCGAAAAATTATGAGCAATTTGTCGCAGCGTCGGGCAGCGTTGTTTGAAGATGATGAAGCAACGCTTGAGCAAGTCGACGAAGCCCAAGTTGAAATGGTTCAGCATCAAATCTTGGATCGGGCAAGGATGTTGTATGAATTGGGCGACGTGCATACCTATTTGGGGTCAATTGCAGGCCAAGAAAGTGACCCGGACTTATTGGTTAAAAGCCAACGTTCTGGGCATTCAAAAAAGAAGGATTTCGATCCCCCTCAAAAAAAGCCAACCTCAAAGAAATATGTGATGGGTCTGTTGGGTGGGATTTTGATTCTTTTGGGGGGATGGGGGGGAATGCATTGGGCGCGGTCATATCATTCACCTAACCCCGTGTCTGATACTGGGCGCGCGGCAATAGACAGCCAATCATTTGAAGCTGATGCAGAGAAGCGTGGCAAACAAAAGACATCACAAGGCGGAGCCGCATCACTTGGCACGGCGGCTGTGTTGTCTGGCCGGGCGTTGTTGATGACTGGCGAATCTGTGCGTGCATTAGACAGCAAGGGACTTAAGGCCGGAGACCGTATTCAGACGGATGCACAAGGCAGGGCTTCTGTAGACCTTGCAAATGACATTGGGAAATTACAAGTTGAGCCCGATAGTGACGTGGCTTTTGGTGAAGCCGAAGACACACACCCAGGTTCACCACGGTTGGACTTGAGAGTGGGCAATGTTTGGGTTCAAGTCAAAGATCCTGCATTGGAAGTGACGTCTCCTCTTGTTCAAGTTACGGCTTCTGAAGGAGCCTTGTATCATTTGCGGATTACTTTGAATGCAACCACCGTGTTGTCTGTGCATGGTGGAACCGTTTGGGTACAAGCCATAGATGGTGGTGGTCTTCATGTTTTGGGCCTAGGTGAACGGTTGCGTGTTGAACCCGATGGCGATATCAGCCGAGATAGGCATGTCGAAGCTTCAAAGTGGGTTGGAGAACGGTGATGAAGTTTTTAGGTTGTTCTGCCGATTGTTAGTGTAAGTAGTTTGACCCACACTTAAACTGGGGACTTTGACACTGTGAAATTGAAAAGCTTATATCCGGTTCTTTTTTTGTTGCTTGGGTACCCACAAATCTCTGATGCCGCCAAGGAGACCATTTTTGGTCTCGAAAAAGTTGTGATTACAGGGGTATATGATCCCAATGTAAGACCAGAGCGATTGTTATTGGTCTCTGGCAGTTTGAAATTGGTAGGGATGGGAAGAGATGGCAATACTTGGCGGACTGTCACCTATATTCCTCAACGCCCCGCTGCGCCCCGTTCTGACTATGGTACATTTAGACGTGTGGGTAATGTGTTGATTTTTTATTCGTATATTACATTCAATCAGTTTATAGGAACGATTCAACCAAAAGGTGAACGTTTATTGGTTGATCGATTTAATGCACGCTTGGGCAAGCGCCAGCAAGAAGTATGGTATCTGGTGCGAGGGGGGCAAAACCTGTAACTGGATCGAAATGCATTGTAATAAAAGATACGGCGCGAGCAAGTTGTCATTGCTTGCGCCGTTATTTTTTATCTACAGAATTTGCTGCGCAAAAGCCGCTTCTTACAGCACTTTCGATAGTAGCTGGCAACCCTGTATTGACCCAGTCTCCTGCCAAGAGCAGTTTGGGGTGGTTGGTATGCGTGTTGGGAGGGGATTCTCCCAATGGCAATGTTTGCGTTGCTTTGCGCTCACAGATCACACGTGCATGCTGTAGATTTGCTTCAGAGGCACTGGGTGCAACGCTTTCAAATTCTTGCTGCGCAAGTTCAATAAGATCTTTGGGTTGGGACTGAGACAGGGCGTGGGCTGCACTGGCAAGGAGCGTAATGTGGCCAGGCGAGGCATGGTCATGTGTTTGGTAAAGGTGGTGTTTATTAAATGCCCATTCCATTTGGGTACCCAACATCCCGATAAAGGGGACATCCAAACAGGGGCGATCATACCATAGGTTTACGGAAAGGATAGGTGAGGGGCGATATAAGCTGAGTTTTTGCAATAGCTCTGGGAATGAATGGGGTGTCAATAGAGATGATAATGCCTGAGGAGGTATTGCACAGATAATTGCATCGGGTGTGAGTTTTGTGTTGTCTGACAAATGCACGGCGATCTCGTGCGTGGACACCGAGTCTATTCTTTTTGCAGAGAGTCCCAATAGAAGTTTCTGCTCATGTTTGTTTAGGAATGTCTGTGATCGAGCAGATAGGAGATTGCTCAAACCCAAGCGAGAGTAGCCTAAGAATGCACCATCTGGTGATCCAAAAAAACCTTCGCGTAAAACAGCTTGCATATATCGTGCAGAAGCTTGAGAGGTCGGCTCATTCAGAGCGGCCAAACAAAGCGGATTCCAGAAGTTTTCCTGTAAGCGTTGTGTTTGCTTGCACTGTTCTAACCACTGGGAGACAGATAAGGATAGAGGCAGTTGTTTGCTGAGCTCGGGTTTTATATTGCGAAGTTTGAGAACATCACTCAAGCCAATGCTTTTAAAACGTAAAAAACCTGCCAACACGTTGAGAGGTCGGGGAAGTGTCTTGGCAATTCGAAGCGTTGAAGTGCCTTTTTGTGGGTGGCGGAATTCAATTTGAAACTCGTTCTGGAATTCAACTTCATCGTGCGCACCCAATGATTGGAGCAACGCAAGGGTGGCGTGATAACATTTCATAAAAAGATGTTGACCATTATCAACGGTATCGCCTGTTGTCGGGTCGGTAAATGAAAAGGCCCTTCCGCCAAGTTGACGACGTCGTTCTACCAATGTGACACTGTGCCCCAATTCTGTGAGTTTGACTGCGGCGGCCAATCCAGCAAATCCCCCTCCCAATACGACCACATTTTTCACGATCATTTCCTTTTGGATTCAAACCAACTGCCAACCCAATACTTGAGGGCAATGGACAATTTGTGAGGATTTGAAATTCGAATTCTGGAATTGAAAATGTCGTATGGGTTGTGCGCTATTTGAGATAACAACTGCGCGTAAATCTTGCCCATTATTTGGGCTGGGAATAATTGGGACTTGTCTTCTGGGGGAAGTAGGTTTGCGGCCTGCTCGTAATAAGATTGGGTACGGGCAACCTGGAATTTCATGAGGTCTTTAAATGGGGTGTTATATACTTGTTTGGCCAGGTCTTGCTCTGAATATGCAAAGCGATCCAGATCTTCTTGAGGAAGGTAAACACGATTGATTTTGAAGTCTGTGTGTATATCACGCAAGATATTGGTGAGTTGAAGGGCAAGCCCAAGTTGTACTGCGTATTCTTTTGTTCTCGGATTTGTATACCCGAAAATTTCAATACAAATCAACCCCACAACAGAGGCCACTCGGTAACAGTATTGATACAGTTCATCAAATGTGGCGTAGCGGTTTTTGTTTAAGTCCATTTCTACACCATCAATAAGGTCTAAGAAATGGGACTTGGGAATAGGAAAGTCGGCGAGTATTGTTTGCAGGTTGATTGCAATGGGGTGTGTCGGGGTTCCATCATAACATGCGTGGAGCTGGGCACGCCAGGCATCAACATCTTGTTTGGCGCGTTCGGGAGATGGTGCATCATCAACAATGTCATCTGTATGACGGCTAAAAGCATAGGCAGCAAAGATGGCTTCGCGCTTTTTCTTGGGTAGAAAAACAAACGCATAATAGAAATTTGTGCGAGCCGCTTTGACTATTTGGGCGGTGTTCTTTTTGACGTTCATGACTTGTGCCAATTGAAAGGCCAAAGTGCGCGACATACAAAACGAGGCAAATCGCTTTTATGCACTGTGGGGCGGTTTTGAAAAATATCGTAGCCATTTTGCGGGATTTTTTTTAGAATATCCATGCCACCCAACCAAGTGAGTCGCAGTTCATAGCGCAACCGTCCTTTTACATGGGTGAGCAACGGAAAACCCTGGTGGAACAATTGCTCGGTGTGTTGGATAAGGTGTGCCAGAAGTGCTTTGAATTGCGGTGTTGTGTTTTGTTGTTTTAGGTCAGCTTCTGTGACGCCAAAATTTGCCATGTCTTGCTTGGGCAAGTAAATGCGATCACGTGAATAATCAATGGCAATGTCTTGCCAGAAATTAGCCAACTGCAATGCTGAACAGATCGCATCGGACTGTTGGCCGGCCAATGGTGTGCGGTAGCCAAATAAATGAAGAATCAGGCGCCCAACTGGGTTGGCTGAATACGTGCAATAGTGATGGAGTGCTTCGAGCGACTCGTGACGGTTGTTTTGCACATCCATTCGAAAGGCAGTGAGCAAATCTTGGAGAAGTTGGATTGGGATCTGTTGGGTACTTATCGTTTGAGCAAGGGCTATAAATATGGGACCGACAGGACTTTGTTGACAGGTTAGAAGATTGTCTTCCCAAATTTGAAGCTGTTCTAAGCGTTCTTGAGGTGTAAAACCGGGTTCATCTGCGTAATCATCGGCAGTTCTGGCAAAGGCATAAATTGCATGAACATGAGGCCGCAGGTGCTTGGGGATTAGAATAGAACCTACGGGAAAGTTTTCGTAATGAGATTGGGTTAACTTTGCGCAATAGTCATAAGCCCCCGCTAATGAAATGGGGGTGCTGTCGTTGGGTGCCTGTGAGGAGGTTTCTTGTCTCATGATAGTTCTTAAGGTAAGATATCGGGTCGCAATGGGCAATTTTTTTCCAAAACCGGACTTGGCTTTTAAGGCGTTTGCAGTATATTGTGGAAAATTATTGCGCGTTAAGCAGGGAGTTGTTACATGAGCAAACAAAAGGCTATAAAAGTTCTTCCTCCAGACCAAGATGGCGAGCAAGAACATCAGTTGCACTTGTATTATGGTTTTGGGAAAGGCAAAACGACTTGTTGCATGGGGTTGGTTTTGCGTGCTTTGGGAGCAGGGCAACGTGTGGCGCTTGTGCAATTTGATAAGGGTTATGATGGCGAAAACGAACACTATGCTGAACGCAAAATTTTACGTCAACTTGAGGGTATTGATCTTGTACCGACAGGATGTGAACGGATGATGCCAGATGGTTCTTTTCGTTTTGGTGCACAACCTGATGATATTGCCGAAGCACAGCGGGGTTTGGCAGAAGCCCAAGCATTTATTCAAGGGGGAGAACACGACCTGGTTGTATTGGATGAGATTTTAGCTGCTGCTGCATATGATTTGTTGGTTCAGGACGATGTGATGCAAACGATTTTTGTTTGGCAGAAAAACAGATATTGTGAACTTGCTATGTCTGGGCATAAAGTTTGGGATGAGTTGGTTGCGCAGGCCGATCTGGTCACTGAAATGCGCAAGGTCAAACACTATTATGCCAAAGGCGTACCTGCTCGGGTTGGCATTGAGTTTTGATATTGGAGACAATGGCGTGATGCGTTCATTTTTTTTGGTCGGTATGGGTGGGGCTTTGGGAGCGATGTGTCGTTATGGGTTGGCTATGATTGCCGCGCGTTTTGTAGGCACTGCGTTTGCCTGGGGAACTTTGGCCGCAAACCTTTTGGGGTGTTTGCTTATTGGTTTTGCATTGGCCCTTGCAGATGCCCGCGTTATTCTTGGTCCTTCGGAACGTTTGTTTTTTATGACTGGCTTTTTAGGCGCACTGACTACATTTTCTACTTACGCGCTTGAAAGTCTTCTATATGCGAAGTCGGGCGCATTGGGTACGAGCATGATGAATTTATTTGCCAATCATTTTTTTGGTATTGGGCTGGTTTTGGTTGGGTTGTGGTTGGGAGGGCGTTTTGTGAGTGGAAATGGTGGCACGGGGCACTAATCCAAGGACTCGGGAAACTCCGTTTAGATTTTTTTTATAAAAAAGAACCAGATGGCAGAGACCATCTGGTTCTTTTTTATATCTATTTATACTTGGCTTTGAGTGTTTTGCCCTGTTCGGCACTACGACATGCCAAATCGAGTATGTGGATGGGGCGTCTGGACCATTCGGGGGTGATGATCAGATCTTCGCCTTTGGATAAATGGTTGGCAACATTGCGATAATACTTCGGATATTGGTTGGGTGGGTTTTTGCCTGTGGTCACGACCTTGCGATCGCCCTTGATTTGAATGATCTCGTAAGATCCTCCCTCAAAAATGTAAGTGCCTTCTGTGCCAGTAATTTCGAGCCAACCTTTTTTTGCATTTGAGGCCATACTTGACATGGTCAAATTAATCCACGAACCGTTGCCAAAGCGTACAACTGCAGAGGCTTCATCTTCATTGGTATCCTTTTTCCAAGCTGTTTTCTGTGCCCATATCCCATTGTGTGCAAATCCAGTGACTTCTGTGATATCCCCTTGCAAAATCTGTAGAGAATATTCAAGTAAATGCACACCCCAATCATACAAAATACCGCCAGAAATTGTTTTGCTGCTTCGCCACCAATCACCTGGTTTTCCATAACCACCCATGTGGGCTTCGATACGATAGATGTCCCCAATCACTTTACGTTTGTGAATGTTCTTGAGGGCTTCAAGTACGCACCCATCCCAATGGCGGTTGTGATACGTTGACAGGAGCAATTTACGCTTTTTTGCTTCTTTGATCATGGCATCACATTCGGCGGTTGTGATGGCCAGCGGTTTTTCGCTGATGACGTGGCGCCCCGCTTTGAGACATTGTAGTGCTATTTTGGCATGCGTATTGTGCGGGGTAATGATAACCACAAGGTTGACGTCAGAGTTCTTTAACATCTTGTCTACAGAGTTATACGTCTGAATGCCAGGGAATTCTTCTTCGGCAACTTTTAACCGGGCTTCGTCTATTTCTGAGACCGCAACAGGAGTCATGCCTGCACGTTTCAT
>JABIFK010000427.1 GCA_018650745.1 Candidatus Latescibacterota bacterium
TACAACATGTGATTTCAGGTTTGGTAAATGACACACAGCTTAAAGCTTGGGATGTGAGTACGGATGCTTTTGCGATGATGCGTGGTGAGGTGATGCATTATGGTCCTCGGAGTTATTTGCCCGACAACCCGACATCGGGTGCATTGGTGCGCATGCGGTTGCGCAACCCAACCTTGGCGGGTGTGCGAGGTGATTTTTGGACAGTGGCCGATGATTCTGGCCATTTTGAAGTACAAGGTTTAGAGACGGCAAAGATTTTGTATACCAAAAAATTTCGGGTAGAAGCTTATGGTATTGATGCACAAACGGGTGCTATTACAGATGCACCTGACTGGGGTGTGAATGGTGAACGGCGTTTGCCTGATCGCGCACTGAAGGTGCTGATGGATGATGATGTGGAACAGGTGCAGGTGGTGACGACTGAGGTGGCTGGCCTCACTATATTTGAAATGTTTGACCCGCGTAATTTGCTTACACCTGAACGCGTGGAGATTATGGATGCCAGTTTGGAGGCCGAACCCGCAAGCTTTGGTGCGGCACTGCCTTTAACACCACCAGAGATGGGTTTGTTTGGGTATGTGAATCGTGTGGGATCTCATGTTGAAACATCGGGTGTGCTGTTTGTGAAGCCGGGAATGTCCTTAAAAGCTGTGATGTCTACGGGTTTGTATGGATTGGGGCGGCGTTTGATTTTGTTGAACAGTTCTGAGGAACACCCTCAAGGTGTGGGATATACCGTACCGTCAGAGTCTCGTTTAAATGAGACGGTATATCATGTGGCCAAAGATATTACCTATTTGAATGAATCTCGGATTGCCAATTTGGAAAAACACGGTGTGAACAATCGGCGATTAACAGGTTTTCATCAGGAAGCGAAACGGCTTTTGAAAGCAGCGGGTGAAGCTCGTGACGAACACCGGCATCAAGATTTTTTAGATGGTTCACGAAAAGCGTGGTCTTTGGCTGCTGCTGCGTATAAAGATGTGTCGAGTACGCAAGGGGGTGTGATTCAGGGGGCATTATTTTTGTTGGCCATGTTGGTGCCGTTTGCACACTTTGCCGAACGATTGGTGTTTGGGTTTCCTGAGTTGAAAGAGCAAGTATTTGGGTTTTTTGGTTTTTTCTTAGCTGGTTTTTTAGCACTTCGTTATTTGCATCCGGCGTTTGAGTTGTCTATTTCGCCGGCGGTGATTTTGTTGGGGTTTGTGATTTTGACGTTGGGTTTGTTGGTGACGGGCATTGGTGTGACACGGTTGAATGGCGAGCTCAAAGATATGGCATCGGGGCGGCGAGGTCGAGAACGCAATGACTTGCAGCGTTCGGGTACATTTTCGACATCGGTGTCTGTGGGGTTGGCGCATTTGCGTCGTCGTCCAATGAGAACGGGTATGACGTGTGCGACGCTTATTTTGTTAACTTTTTCGGTGTTGTCATTTACGTCGATTCAATCGTCGTTGCGTACCAATCGTATTGAAGTGGGAGAGGATGCGCGCTATAGTGGTGTGTTGATTCGGATGCCGGGCTGGCAAACGATGGAGATGACAGCGTATCGGTCTTTAACAGATCGATTTGGTTCTGATCAGATTGCGCCGCGTGCTTGGATTTCGGGTGATGGCGTGGGCACACGTTATTTGGTGCAGCGTGCAGACGGTGAACAGTTTACAGAAATAAATGGGATTACTGGGTTGTCGGTTTTGGAAAGCTCGTTGGTGAACTTGGAAGAAGGGTTGGTGGCGGGGCGGTGGTTGCGAGAAGGTGAAAATGATGTTTGTGTGTTGTCTATGGCAGTGGCAGATTCGCTGGGTATTTCTGCGGCCAATGTGGGTACGTCTTCTATTCGGGTGTTTGGCGAAGTGTTTCGTGTGGTGGGGTTGGTGGAAACGGATGCGATGGATTTGCCAGATTTAAATGGGGAACCATTGACACCCTTGCATCCCGAGGCAAAATCTTTGGCGGTTATTGAGGCCAAGCAGAGCCGAGGCAGTGGCAGTGGACAGTTGCCATCGTTTGA
>JABIFK010000351.1 GCA_018650745.1 Candidatus Latescibacterota bacterium
GCTATTTGTTCCCTCTTTAAATTGCTGTTTAACTACTCTTTGTAGCGTTGCGGCTTTTAACCCGGTCAGAGGAGTTTTTGCGAGCAAGGAAAACCGCTTCTTTAGAGGAGAGTTTCGTCTAACGATTTGAGTTGCGCCATTGAGCATAACCGATTCCGTTAACAAATCCCAAGGAATGGTTCTGGTTTTTCTCCGCTGACGCCCAGTGGTGACACCATATTCGAGAATACCGCGCGATTGCATTTCTGCGTCTGTTAGTTCATTGGGCAAAGGACCTTCACCTACGCGAGAAAGTCAACTTTTGCACGCCCCTGGAGTGCGTACTGGTCTGTTTCTCGAAAAAATAGTTCTGGATCTACGGCAACGCCGCTGCCTACACGCAACTGAGTTTGTGGGTGGAGCCATCCACAAGGTAATTGATGGGTTTGGATGGTGTCTCCGTTGTCAAAATATATGCTGTGTCCTGCATTGGTGCCTGTTCCTGCTCGAACCGCATAAGCGGCTTTGTGTTTTTGTGCAACATAAGCGGCGATTTTGCCTTTGCCTGAATCGCCCCAAAAAGCATCTACAACAATGATCGCTGGCATACAAACTCCTTGAAGAAGGGATACGAGAATTTGAGTTGACGGTGGCCACCGAGAGAAAGTATATTGCGTTTATGTAGATAAAAAAAATTTATAATTTTGATTTTTAGAATTTGAATAATTTATAGAGGTGGCAATGGACATTGATCAAATGCGAGGGTTTTTGGAAACGGCCAGAGAAAAGAGCTTTACCAAAGCGGCCGGAAAGCTCTTTCTGACTCAGCCAGCAGTGAGTCTGCAAGTTAAGGCGTTGGAGACCGAGTTGGAGACGCGGTTGTTTGAGCGCCGTGGCAAGCAGGTGTTACTCACGGACGCTGGACGCTTGTTGTATGAACGGTCGGAGGAAGTCTTGGATTTGGTTGCGCGTATTCATCAAGATATTGCATCTTTGGGTGAGTTGAAGACCGGGCAATTGCGTGTGGGTACCAGTGATACGAATTGTGCCTATATTTTGCCGCCCGTTGTTAAAGAATTCCGAGAGGCATATCCGGGCGTAGAATTGCGGCTTACCGATAGAATGTCGGCTGAGGTGGTGCGTTTGGTATTGGAGGGGGGGGTTGATTTTGGTTTGGCTACGCTACCTGTTGCCGAATCGCGGGTGAAAACTGATTTTTTGTTTGTGCGCGACGATGTTGTGATTTGTCCTGTTGATCATCCATTGACGCATTTGAAAGATGTTTCTTTGCAACAAGTCACCGACTATCCGATGCTGATGTTGGAGCAAGGAAGTACTAGTCGGGCGCTTTTGGACCGGGTTTTGCACGAAGCGGGTTTAACGGCCCAAGTGGCAATGGAATTGGGCAGCATTGAGGTTATGAAACGGTTTGTCGAAATAGGACTTGGGGTTGCGCTTGTGCCAGAGGTGGCAGTTCGTGAAGAAGTACTAGCAGATAAAATAGCTGTAGTACGTGTTGGTGACTTGCCTGCGCGCGAGGTTGGATTGGTTCAGCGACGCAACGGTCATTTGTCGCGGGCGGCAGAGGTGTTTTTAGAGTATTTGGAAGTTCATGTTGCGACAAATCTTTCGGTAGGTGGTGTTAATGGGGTATAGGAATGCTTTGCCCTTTGAAGAAGCCGAATTAAGGGTATGGTTGGAGAGTGAATACAATGTTGTTGTTGAACAGCTTACCGTGCAATCGGGTTATATGGGTACGGTGGTATTTGTAGATACTTCAACCGAACGTTACGTATTGAAATGTGTACCGAACGCAGAGGGATTGAGGGAGCGTTTGTTGGCTCAAACGGTTCTGCTGGATCACCTTAAAGTAGAAGGTGTGCCTGTTGCCACCTGTGTAATCGCCCGAAACCAGAACCTCATTTTTGTTGTAGATGATAATTTATTGTTTATGTCGACATTTTTAGTAGGCGATGGTTTTGTTCCTCAATTCCGTCCTCAAATTACAGCAGCTGGTAGGACGTTAGGAAGGCTACACCGAGTCGCTTTGAATTGGCAAAACATGGGTGATACTATCCCTTCATTGGGGTGGTCTGGATGGGTTTCTCAACTGAAATTTGAATGGGGAATACTGGCGAGTTCTTGTGTAGAAGGAAGGGCATTGGTAAATTGTCTGGAGGGGGCTTTGGAGCAGTGGGTGGTTCCGAGAGAAACTGAGCGGTCTATTGTGATTCACAATGATTTTCGGGCTCAAAATTTGGTGTTTAAAGACCATGTTGTATCTGGTGTCTTTGATTTTGATGCGGTTTGTTTGGCCCCCCGAATTTTTGATGTAGCCTATAGTTTGATCTTTTTTCAAGCTGTTGTTGCCGATCATCCATTTGATGAGTCTGAAATGTGTGACTTTTATAGGGCTTACCAGCAGGAATTTCCAATCGAGCTTGATGCGCAATCTGACTTATCGGCTTGGTTGGGGCTTGCGTTACTCAGAGGTTTAACGCTCTGGGGACGAATTGCTTATGTTGATTGTGTTAATTTGAAACCCAAAGTGTGGATTGCGCGTTATTTACCGTTATTGGAACGGATTGACCAGATTGCTACAAAGTTACAATCTACTTCGGCGGGCTGAAGCTTGTATTTTTTAGTGGTTTTGCTTATTATTCCTCTTCATTGTCCACCTTGTGATCGGAGTTTCCTATGAAGCCATTTCTCTTGTGTTTGATTGTTA
>JABIFK010000483.1 GCA_018650745.1 Candidatus Latescibacterota bacterium
CATTGCTCGAACGGGTAGACTCTAAGCACTCCGATTCATGTTTTACCCCCGAGGGTTGTCCGGGATGCAAAGAACTGCTTGTTCGAGCTTTATATTGGGCTGGGTTGATTCATGACTTGGGTAAGGTTGTTTTAGATTGTGCTTTTTCATCTGTTTATTCGGGTGTGCGCGATGCTGTTTTGGATGAACAGATGTCTTATGCCCGTGCGGAAGAGGCTCTGTTGGGCTTTTCGCACAGTTTGGCGGGCGGGTATTTGGCCAAGCACTGGAGGTTGGGGGAGGATGTTGTTGAAGCTGCTGTTTGCCATCACGACTTGGCACTGGCGCGTAGGCACGTCAAATTAACAAGTGCTGTGTATTTGGCTGATTGGGTATGCTCTGGTTTAGGATTTGGTTCGACGGGAGAGTTAGAAAAAAACGCGCCTGATGACCCTATGCTTCAAACGGCTTACTGGAAATTGGGGCTTACGCCACAAGCTGGCACTATGTTGATGGCGCTTGGACAAAAAGAATTGAAATATGCCCAAGCTGTTGTTGATGCAGTTTATAAAGGTATGAACTCGTAATTGAGAAGTTATATGTGGGTTTGTGTGGCGGTGGGATCTAGCGAAACGCAACCGAGAAGTTGTAAAAGGGGGAGAATAAAGTGTTATCAATATTATTCAACAAGGTTCAATGGAATGTTAAACACGCACTGGGTTTGGTTTCTCCTTCAGAGAATCACTCACGGAATTTGGTGTGGGAGGGCTCGTTCAAAGATGATGCGTCTTGTTGCAGAGTTGTCTGGGTTTTAAAGGATTGATGAATATCTGATTGACTGTTGTCTTTCGTGCAAATTGTAATTTTGCAGCGGGGGCTGGAAGGACCTCGGAGCGTGTGCCTCCGGGGCCCTTTTTTTATTTTCAAAGAAGGAGACCTGAGAGGCAAACCATTGGGTTGAAGGAATTGTTAGTAAGCTTGTCCAGTATATGAGACGCCTACAACCCACATCTGTCCTGCTGGGAAATTTCGACCGCCAGCAGAAATACGTAGACTTGTTTCAATGTTTAAGTTTTGATAGGGGCCAACAAGGAGGGTGGGTGAGAAATAGGTAATTCGTTTAATATCACGTGGCAGTTCAATATTGAAAACGCGAGATGGATTGCCTCTAATGCCTTCAAGTTTCAGAGCTAGGAGCAACTTTTCTGTCGGTTGATACCCCACTTCGGCATGATAGAACCATTCATTGCCAGGATCTCGGCTGATGGTATCATTTTTGAGCCTCAGTCGGTACCCCATGTCGAGATTTGCGTAAATGGGGAGCGGCCAAAAAGAACGTCCTATTTGTGCAATGAAATCAAAATCCCATTGTCCTTCACCTACGGGAATGATGCCGTCTTGATTTTCAAATTTTCCTGTGGGTGCTTTGGCACCAAACTTGATGCTTCCGACAAATGGGTTTTCAACGAGATTCAATTTGGTAAACAAACGCAGGTCACTGAAACCCGAGGCTGTATTGGCAGGTCTGAAGCCGACATTTTCGAAGGTTTGGCGGAAGAACGGAATTTGAATGCCGATATCAAATCGGTTGGTAACACCATAAAATAAGTCTAAGAAGAGTGCGTGAGATTGATACTGACCATTTTCTCTATAGGTTGCCCGTTCACCGGCTTCATATAGCCGGGCAATGTCAGGTTCGCGGCCAGAACCGCCTACGGCAACATATTCTTCTTGGGTCGATTGGGTTAATCCTGTCACTTTTGCCCAGAATTTCCCACTTGGTAAGGTCCAAGCACCTGCGTATAGATCTTGGGATGGGATTAGAAAGAACAAGGCAACGTATATAATACAAATTACATCGACGGCGTGTCTTTTAACGGTGTGACGATTTTGTGTTGGGTTGGGAGTCATTTGGGGCTCCTAAGGAAAATGGACGGAGGCCGTTGCTGGCTTCCGCCCATTTGGGTAGGATCATAGAATGATCAGCTGTTTATTTTAGCACCCATCGGCCAGCCGGGTTTGCCGATGGGTGCTTTTGTCCGCAACAAAAGTTGCGGACTTAATTTTTTGGCGTGCGGACTGGCCAGCCGG
>JABIFK010000521.1 GCA_018650745.1 Candidatus Latescibacterota bacterium
GAGAGAAGCCCCGACACCACGCCACAGGTTAAGGCACCGTTCACTTGCGTACGAGACCACCCAAACGCTTCCTCAAGTGGCAAAATAAACAGGCTGAATGCGAATTGTGCGGTACCCAGTACTGCACCAATTGAAATTGCCGAAACCCCAGCAATATACCAACCTCGGTAGATTCCTTTGGCTGCTTCCTGAGTGGGAGACGCTTCAGGAGTCGTATGAGGGCTTGTGTTGGTATTCAACTCCATCGCCTATGCGCCTGCCGACACAATCGGCGGTTAAAAAATCAATTGACAGTTCAAAATAAACGGCGCCTTACCACACTTTACAATTGGGTTTTCTTCGTGTCCCAAAAAGCAGTAAGACAAAATAGCTTTGAAAACCTTCACCCACATTCTGGGCATATTACTGCAGGCGAGAAATTTTAAAATTGGCATACAGTGAGCGCCGTTGAAACATCTGACGCAACCCGATTCGGCCCTCAGTGATGGGCTCAAAACCCGACGTATCCCAGCCATAAAGCTTGCGTTTGCCCTGGCCTTTAACTTCCATCATAAAAAGAGAACCCTTTTTGATAACCGTCAGACGATAAGTTTTGTTCGTTTCAAAATAGCCCTCACCCGAATAGAGTGGCGGGACTTTGGTATCGGTCCATTTTTTGTTGAGCAAAATCGGATACCTGCGCGCCCGGATATACCCGTCAACGTTCACCGCATAGCTAACATGAAGTGCGTTCATGTTTTTGAAGTAATAACTCATTTTTGGCATTTCACGAAAGGCGGACCATGCCATAATATCTGTGGGAAATTCCTCGGTGCCCAAACCCGTGGCTTGCACATAGAGAATGCACACATTGCGGTCGAGTGTGTCCAGTCGGGTAAAATCATACTCAATTCGCAAGTCCCCTTTAAAACTTTCTTTGGTCCACAATACCTCATGATCGTGATTCGTAGAACCTGTTCCTGAGGCATAGTCCATCCCGTTTTCAGTGTTTTTAATGACGCCGTTCTTACCATCCTGCTTCCACTTGTCCCGCCAGTTTCCCTTCCCGTCGTCCGAAAACACTTCGGTCCATTTCATTTTGCTAAAGGCATCAAATTCCTTTTCGAAATCGAGCGCAGAATGAGTGTCATTTCCTGATACCGGTTGGGGCATAACAGATTCAAGGTCTGTTCCAATACGCAGATCAGCCAAGTCTACATTGGATTTGCGTTTATTACACACGATGCTAGAATCACTCACATTCCCCGATTGAGCAACCACATCCGGAAGCGTATAATCCTCACTGTTTCCATAAGAGTTGTTGTTCTTACAAGTGCCTGTTGATCCGGTTCTGGCATAGACCCCTTTGGCACCATTGTTCGACACGCAATTGTTTTGCCAATCGATATTCTTTGTAACAACCTTCTCAGTATTCGCGAGAAGGCCGACATTCCCATTTTCGGCAATCACACAACCATGCACTTTAAACCCATCCGTATCTGCGGCACGAAAACCTCTAAAATAGTTTCCGATTGCTTCGCAATTGGTGACACTAATATCTGTGCTATATGAAATATTAATCCCATTTGCAGAAATAGAATTGTTAAATATGCTGTTTGAGACTGTTGCACCATAACATCTTCTTAGGTACAGGTTATGTGCAAACTTGAGTTTCCCAGCATAACCATTGCGACTAAAATTACACCGATCAATGATTACGTTCTTAGCCCCCTTAATATGTACGCCCCATCCCGTTTCAAAAACGTGAACACCCAATACCTTGATATTATCATGATCCGTTTTATAGGACGCAAGTTGGATGCCACCTGAGTGGCTGGCATTCGTTCCTATGATCTTGAGGTTCTGTATGGTGACATTGACCAGACCATTATCATGTTCTTCAATCATTTTAATATTGCTGTCCGTTTTGAGTGTACTGGCGAGGGTGCCTTCCCCCTGGAGTGTAACATTGCTTTTTATTTTTACCGGTTCGCTAATGTGATGCGTTCCAGCTTTCAAGGTAACAATTCCCCCACCGGAAACAGACACATCATCAATTGCCAACTGGATGTTTTCTCCTGGCGAAACGGAACGGTTTTCTGCCTGAGTCTTCGTTGTAAAACTCATCAATATGCCGATCGTCAAAATTTGAAAAACGCACTTCGAATAATCAGTAATGAAACGCTTGCATGCATTCATAATCAAGATACCCTCAAGATGGATCAGTTTAGGCCACGCAGAAGTCATTACTTGTTCGGTCCCTTTGTATACACATCTTCCGGCCTTAGCAAATTTACCAGCGTCTCATCTGCGCGGTAACGACGAATGTTCTCACTGAGAATGTCCAGCGCAGCACCGGTGCGGTCCGGTACCTGCGGCGTG
Organism: Candidatus Latescibacterota bacterium; assembly: GCA_018650745.1. GTDB lineage: Bacteria > Latescibacterota > UBA2968 > UBA2968 > UBA2968 > JABIFK01. The sequence goes on from JABIFK010000521.1 coordinate 2,362, forward strand.
ACGTGTGGCGTGATGAGTACGTTGGGTGCGTCCCACAGCAAACTCGTTTCGTGCAACGGTTCTTGACCAAAAGTGTCCAGTCCTGCGCCAGCAATCTCACCATCTTCCAACGCCTTCAGCAGCGCAGACTCATCAATTATATTGCCCCGTGCCATGTTGACCAGAAAGGCGGTATTCTTCATGCACTCAAACTCTCGTTCGCCCAACAAGTGCCAAGTCTGATCAGAAAGGGGCAGTGCGAGAACGACAATGTCGCTCTGCTTCAGCAGTTCGTCTAACCCTTGCTCATTCTCAGCCGTGAACAACTGATCCACCGAAGCATGTGGCTGAGCCTTGCGACGCCAAGCCAGAACTTCCATCCCAAAAGCCTTACACCTCGTCGCCAATTCCTGTCCGGTATGTCCCAACCCAAGTATGCCCACAGTCTTGCCAATGAGACCTCGCAAATCGTTCTGCCCTTCAATCCCCCATTGGTGTTGTCGCTGGGCTTCGAGAAATCGTGGAAAATTGTAGCAGAGCGCCAACATAAAGAGCATGGCA
>JABIFK010000155.1 GCA_018650745.1 Candidatus Latescibacterota bacterium
CGCTATTGCAATGGGGGTGTACACTTTTATCGCCCTCATTGCTTTTGGCAGTTTATCTCAGCATCAGTTTGAACTGGATGATTTGGCCTATTTGAAAGACCTCGACCAAATCAGCCAAGGCCCAAGTGCAATATTCTCTTCAGACCGACACCTACCCGGTCGCCCCGTCACCGACCTTTCCCTTCTGCTTATTCAAACCATCTCTCCAAACAATCCTGCGGTATTTCACATTGCCGTGGTATTGTGTCATCTCATAGCAACGATCTTACTTACATTCACATTTTACAAAACCGGCCTCAGTCAAGAACTCAGCCTGATCGGTGGCCTCTTTTTTCTGATCAACCTCTCCCATTTCCGCGCCATACAATGGATCTCTTGCCTAGCATATCCTCTGGCGCTGAGTCTCGGATGCCTCGGTTTACTTTTTTATATCGCCTATCAAAAAAGAACGCAGAAAACATACTATATCATCAGCTTATGTGGATTTGTGCTTGCCCTCTTATCTCATCCTGCGGCCATCACATTTGCATGCTTTGCCTTCTACATCACCTGGCAAAACAAACAGCCTTTGCGTCCAGCATTTGGCATAAGCGTTCTATCCTTTATTTTTTTAATAGGCCTCCTCAAGCTTTTCCCACACGTCCCCCAAGCCGAACATGTCACAGCAGCGTTTCAGTGGAGCATCATAGGTTTCCTCCAACACGGTCTTTGGTATTTGGGTAGGTTATGGACAACCACGCTTATTCTTTTTCCAGGATTAAATGGCATTCAAACAGTCGATTTGATCTTTGGCACCTTGGCCCTTTTGGGTGTTGGTTTACTGTGGCATCAAAAAAAATGCCCCATCGCACATTGGGGCATTTGGATGCTTATGGGACTTGCGGCATTTATTACCAACCCCAACCAAACACATTTTGAAAGCGGACCCTCACGCCACTTATATTTTGCCTCTGCTGGCAGTGCAGTTCTCTTGGCCTGGATCTGTCAAGCACTGAGTCTTAAAGTGTCTCAGCTTTTCAAACAGAGTTGGCTACCCAAAATTAGTTTGATCCTTCTTATCGCAATCATTACCAGCCTCAGTGTGGCGGGGTTAAAGAAGTCAGAAACATTTGCATATATTATCTCTGCACGCACTTATCTGGTAACCAACCAACTCGAAAAAGCCACCCACTTGTTTGAAAAAGCGGTTGCTATTTCTCCAGAACATGTCTCCAGTGCCATGTATGAAAGATTTCCCATCGCCAACTTGGCACACGGAAAATTTCTCAACGACAGTTTACACCAAGCACTTGCGCATTACCCAGACAATGCACTCATTGTAGCAACGCGCATGGTCTACGGTTTCCAAAGCAATACCGTAAACCATCAATATCTCACCACCCGCGTCGTAAAATTTTCCCAGAAAAAACCTCAAAAGGTACAAAAGTTTATCGCCATCGCTCTTCTAAACTTAGGCTTTTTCTATACAACTCAAGCGCAATACGCATCGGCAGAAACCCTGTATCAAGGGGCCCTGAAAGTACAAGCAATCTATCCCACAGCAAGCATACATTTAAGCCAAGTTTATCTCAAACAAAATAAAATAGACGCGGCACGACAACTCTTGCACAAAACCATTACGCATTTTCCTACAAACGTAGAAGCACTCCAAACATTGGCAGACTTATATCACAAAGAAAAAGACTGGGCACAAACGGAACACCTCTATAAACGCATTCTAATACAAGAACCTCATTCTACAAACATATTGTTCAAACTCGGATACATTTACATGTCTCACCAAAGATATTCGGAAGCACGCCCACTTTTTGAAACGCTTACACAAGAGACTCCAAAAAGCTGGCAAAGCTTTGCTTATTTGGGACAATGTTTACACGCCGAGGGAAACAGCAACGCAGCCATTCGTGCCTATCAACACGCACTCAGATTGAACCCTGACCAACCAGAGTTACAACGCTTGCTCAAACAACTCGCACCCTAAAAATAGGCCAATCACCATGCCCCCAAAGCAACCCAATATCATTTGGATACTTTCCGACCAACACCGGGCACAAGCACTGAGGGGCGCCGGAGATCCCAACCTCGAAACACCAACGCTCGACCGAATGAGAGGCGCATCTCATTCTGGCATTGGCGGCAGCCCTGTATGCTCGCCCTTTCGGGGATCTCTGCTCACCAGCATCTATCCACACCAATGTATTCCCAGTCACGATGATCCACTCCCGCAAAACGTACCCACCATTGCACATGCCTTTAAAGAAGCTGGGTATCGCACCGCTTACTTTGGTAAATGGCATGTTGACGGTGCCGTACATCGCACGCCCGAAACAAGACCCGCACACCAATTTGTAGCGCCCGAACGACGCGGTGGATTTGACTGTTGGGTCGGGTATGAAAACAACAACGCACAATATGACTGTTGGGTACATGGACACGATGCCTCGGGTGATCCCGTAGACCTTTACAAACTCCCCTCCTACGAAACAGACGATCTGACCGATC
>JABIFK010000121.1 GCA_018650745.1 Candidatus Latescibacterota bacterium
CAATTTTATTTTGCGTCGTTGTTTCTCCTTCATGACATTGAGTTTTTCTTTTTCGACATCGCCGTTAACGATTAAAGACTCAATGTTTGCCAGTTCTTGAAGGTAATCTTGTAATTCGACAGATTGTTCGGTCCAATAGGCGTACCAATCCTCTTCAATTGATGCCCGTTCAGAAGGGTTGGCTTGCTCGGGGTTGGATACAGGAATATCTTGTTTTGTTGGGGCGGATAAGTGATCTTTGAGTTTTTGATTGCGTGTAGCGTCACCCCAGAATCGATTCCATGCTCTTTGCGCTCTGTCTAAGTTTAGGGTTTCACGACTCAGGGTTGACAGATTGCCAAGGCCTGTTCCAATATAGACATGGGCTTGCGCTCCTAAGGCTTGAAGCTCGTTTTCAATACCTGGGTTTTGCGCCAAAGATTGGATGAATGCTGCAATAGCAAACAACGAGGGGTGGTCCATTTTGTCGGTGAGTTGCCGATAGCGATTGGGTAGAAACCGTTGATCAATCCAATCTTTATAGGCCGAAAAATCAAAGTCGGGCATGCCCACCAAAAAATTATCAGGACCAAATCCATTAAATGGGCTTAACCAGCTGTTTGCTTGTTTTAAATTTTGGGAGAATGCTTCGATATTGGCACTGTTTGGCGCAACAACACCCCACCCAAAAATCCCGACACGTTTCACAACAACCTCCTCGTCTGGCTTGTTACACATAAACGTTTGAAAATTATCTGTTTAGAAAGCTTTGAACTTTGGGACTGTTCAATACTTCTGTATTTAATATATGGTTTGGTTGTTTATTTTCAAGGGTGTTGATGATTTGATCGACGCAGCATAGATCTAATAAGATGGCAGATTCTACTGTGATGCCTGCATTGTGGTTGGTGCAGATGATGCGTGGGTGGTCTTTGTGGATCTCACGGGGGCCATTTACGGGATCATCTACAACATAATAGAATAAACGGTCTTCTTTGATGGCGCGATTGACGGCTTGGTCATTAACCAAGTTGCCACGCGAGGGGTTGATGAGTGAGGCGTGGGGTTTCATGGCGCATAGCAGTTCGTATGTGACCACGGTATCATCGCCTGAGAGGTGAAGAGATATGGTGTCGGATTCTGCGAAGAGCGTGTGTGGACTGTCAACGACTTCGGCATTGTATTGAGCTGCGATTTCTGCTATGTCGGGACGTGTGTCATAAACCAGCAGGCGACCGTTTTCACCCAGGAGGGCACGTGCGCGTTCGGCCATGGTTTGGCCAATGCGACCCAAACCCCAAATGCCGAGTGTGGAGTCTTTGGCTTCGAAGGTTCGAATGGTTTGGAAATTGCCACTGTGGCTGTTTTGGTTGAGTGTGTAAACACGTTTAAGGGTGGCAAGCCATTGGGTGATGGCATATTCGGCAACGGCAACCATGTGAACAGGAGATACGGTGACGAGTACGTCGTGTTTGGTGGCAACATCAACGTTGACCTTATCAAAACCCACCCCCCATCGGGAGATAATTTTGAGATCTTTAGCTGCTGAGTAAAAATCGGGTGTGAACAAAACGGAGTTGGCAAGCACAGCAACCACACCTTCGGCATGTTCGGCTGTAAATTCAGGATCGGTATAGTATTCGACTTCATCGGCATAGTTGTTCAATTTGGCCAATGCTTCTGTACGTTGAGGAGAGTCGAATTGGGGGTTTTGCAAGTTGGCAGTGACGAGTATTTTGGATGCCATGTATTTACCTTTCGGGAAATGGGCGAGTGGGCGGATCAGCGAATCAGCGAATCAACGAGTCGGAATATTAGCTTGTAGTCGTTTTGAGAAGTAAGGCAGGGATTCGTCGATTCGTTGATTCGTATGTCCTTGATTATTTTTTTATACTTGCACTTTATATACAACAACATATTATATGTTCGATTCTGATCATAAGCACGTGAAAATACAAGTGATCGGCTAAAGGATGGTTTGTGATCGGTATACTGCCAACACTGTTGAAGTGCTGGCTTTATAAGGTTGTATTCATACTTATTTTGGAGAGTGATACGCTATGGCTGATGCTTTTGAAGCAAATTTGAAAGATTTGGAATCGAATGGCTTTTTGTTGATTAAAAACGCAATCGATCAAGATGTGGTTGAGCAATGGAAAAGCATTTTATACGATATGTATGATAAAGAAGCCTATGAGATTAATAACAGTGTGGGCAATGTGGCATTTGAAAAATTACTACAATTACAGCCTGAGTTGTCAAAAGACTTGATTGGGCACGAGAGTGTTGCACCTTATTTAAAAGCGATTATGGGCAAGCAGTGTCAGTTGCGGAGTTTTCGTGCACATGTGAACCCGCGCGAATATTTGCAAGAATGGCATATGGATTTTTACGATTATTGGTATCAGGAAGAAAAATCAGAGGCCCAAAAACCAGCCATTGCTTTGTGCATGAATACGACACTTTATTTGACAGACAACACACCCGAAACGGGACGGTTGACATTTATTAAAGAGTTTTTCGATAAACCCATTCCCGATGAGATGCGCGAACATTGGGGATATACAGATGATCGTACCAATCCCTTTCAGGCGTGGTGCGATGAACAACCTCATGTTGATTTACGCCCGAGTGCTGGTGATATGGTTCTGTTTTATAGCCATGTGCCACATCAGGGGGCGAAGACGGGTGACGATGCACCGGGTCAACATCGGGCGAATATCGTTTTACATTATCAACAGAATCCGATGTTTCCTGGCATCAAATTTGTGAGCAATCCACAGTTTACGTTGGATCAATTGGGGTATGCGGGCACATTTCCGTTTGCCGGATAATAAATTATTAGATGATAAAAAAAGCACGCTGAAATTTTTCAGCGTGCTTTTTTATTGCCCTTATTTTCGGTTGTTCTTGTTGGTGTGGGGGCATATTCTGTTTTAAGGGGTGAAACGAGTCTACAACGGTTGGTTGTTTTTAAGACACTGCATATGCTGAGCCAGACCAAACGGCTTTGGCGACACGGAGGATGTTGCCACCGATGATTTTGAGGATGTCTTCGTCGGAATAACCCCGCTGAACGAGACCTACAGTGAAGAGCGGCCAGTTGGTCCAAGTGAGGCTTTGTTCTTGGTGGGGTTGTCGCCAATCGGGTGATTTGACTGGGTCGTCTGCTGGCCAGAGGGCTTCCCATCGGGTACGTTGTGGGCCTGATGATTTTACTTTTTGGTTGGCTTCTGGGATGTATTGTGATGTGTAAGGACGATCCGTGCCAATGGTGACGTGGTCTGTGCCGAAGGTTTTGGCGACGTAATCGATGTGGTCGAGAAAAGCATTGATGTCACCGTTGCCACCTAAGAATGCAGGCACGTTGGTGATGCCCATGGTACCACCCGTATCGAGTACGGCGCGGATAATATCGTCGGGTTTGCTGCGGATGTGTTTGTTTAAAGCACAGGCAGTTGAGTGGCTTACGACAACGGGTTGCTCGGAGGCTTGGGCTGTTTCGAGACATGTTTGCCAGCCGGTGTGCGCGAGGTCGATGATGACACCGAGGTGGTTCATTTCTTTGATGGCGGCATAACCAAAGTCGCTTAAGCCTGCGTTTGCGGGTTCACCACAACCATCGCCAATGGCGTTACGGCGGTTGTAAGTTAAGTGCATCATGCGAGCACCCAGTTGGGCAAAGATGCGAATGTAGCGCAGTTCTTCGTCTGTATTGGTTTGGTCGCCAGAAAGGGGAATACCGTTGCAGGTGAGGTAGGTGCAATGTTTGCCTGCTTGGTGGGCTGCGACGATGTCGTTGGGGGTGGGTACGCGGTGCATAAAGTCGATGGTGTCGGTGTTGTAGGTGTGTCGGGCAAGGCGTTTGATGAGGCGTAGGGGATCGTTGCTTTCTTCGCCTGCATTTTGAAAGGTGCAGGTGACACCCGAGGCTTGCCAGGCTTC
>JABIFK010000518.1 GCA_018650745.1 Candidatus Latescibacterota bacterium
GTTAATTTGAGCACATATTCAGGAACACGTAAAACACCATGCGAATGTACACCACTCAAATCGGCATCGACCAAAGAGTCTGCCAATAGGTAGGCATTGTCCCTTGACATGCCACACGTTTCAAACACGGCTTGCGACAGGGCCTGCAATTCTTGTGCGTGAACCCTAGTTTCGCCTTCCACTTCCATAACCTCTCCCTTTATTCATTATCCGTTGCCAATTCCTCAACAATCTTATCCACCGTATTGCGGTGCCGTTTTGGCATGCCATTTCTATCAATAGGCAGACGATCACCAATATATGTTTCAAAATCCACAGCCTCGGCGGCAGCCTCGGCATCTTTTCCTGCGGCCAATTCGTCTTGTAATCGATTGCGTACAGAAGCCAAATACCCAGCCTGCCATTGCAACCAATCTTGCACACGTGCTTTACTGTGCAGTGTTTCACCATGGCCAGGAACAAGCGTCTCAATGTCCATCTTCATTAATTTATGCAGTGATTGCTCCAAAATACGGCTGTCCCCATCACCAATCGCAGCAACAATCCCCGTCACAACAGAATCGCCAGAAAACAGCAACTTGTCTTCTACAACATAAACAGATACGCCATCCACACTATGCCCAGGAGAAGGAAACATCCACACGGTCTTCCCACCCAAATCAATTTGTAACTCATCCCGATAGGTCACCGTAGGCCACGGCATTTCAGATCGAATAACCTCCTCTGGTACTTCGCGCCGTTTTAGTGCTTGTGGCACCTGTCGTTCCATCACACCAGGTGTTAAATGATGGGCAAACACATCTCCCGACTTCAGCGGTTTACCACCCCAAATGTGATCTCCATGTCCGTGCGTCAAAACCAATCGATCGGGTGCAAATCCTTTGTCACGAATAAAGTCAGCCATAGCCTGGCCTTCGTCTTCATAGTTGCTGCAATCGATAGCCAAAGCAGCGCGCTCACCTACGACAATGCCATTTTTACCATCCACAAAACGGCTGGCCACACCAAATACCCCCGATGCTTCTTCGGTAAACATGATCAGCCCTCACCAAAAAGTGTTTTAAATGCCTGCGGTACAGCAACCGTTTTGCGCTTGTCATAATCAAAAAAAACAATGCCCGTTTTGGCTCTCACCACTTCCCGTTCAGATTCTTTATCCGATATGCGATACACCAGGTCACAGCCCACACGAGCAAAATCCGTTACAGCCACGTCCACCACCATCGTCTCTCCATAAAAAGCTTCTGATCGATAGACAATCACCGCGTCAGACATAATAATCCCCGCACCATCTACATCCAATTCAGAGAAGTCATTGGCCATTAGAAATCTCACACGGGCTTCATGAAGCAAAGACAAAACCCGATCATTGCCCAAATGCCCTCCGTAATTGATATCGCCAATGCGTAAAGGGATCTCGGTTGAAAACACAAAATCATCTGGTAAATCCAATTTTACACGTGCCATATAAGGTCAGGTCTCAAGTTTCAGGTCACAAGTAGAGAAAGCAAAACAGTCGTTCTTTATACTCAATTTCCCCTGACAATGTGACGATCTTCGTATTCACCACGAACAAATCTATCCATTTGCAAATCACCAGGTATGTAATGCCACGCGGTGCTATAGCGCGTACGATCGCTGAAATTGTCATTTGAGCCATGCAATAAATTTGCAGAAAACACCACCACGGTTCCTGCAGGAATGACCAAATCAACAGCTTGCGATTCATCCACATCGGTCCAACTGCCATGCATAGCCGGATTTTTTTTATGCGCAACAATCTCCATCGAATGATGGCTTTCGGGTATCACGCGCAAGCAACCATTTTCCGTATCGGCATCTTCCAAATAAATACCACAACTCACAATGCAATCGGAGTTCGTGCCAAAATAGTAATTGTCCTGATGCCAATGTGTTGAGGTTCCACCATTTGGCAACTTGGGGAAAAACTTAGTGCCAAAAGCATCTATATTGGGGCCAACCAATGCCTCAACGCGATCCAAAATAGCAGGTTCTTTTGCCAATTCCAAAACCCGGTCATCCACAACACAAACGCCCTGCACTTTGTGCAACAACCCCGGACTCGGCGCACCCGTCGCATCTAACTCCAATGCCCAGTTGGATTGTTCTTCTGTCAGAGAACAACCTTGTTCTACCAACTCATCAAACACACCTTTGTAATGGGCCAATTTCTCGCCCTGAATTAATCGCTCAAAAACCAAATAGCCTTTTTTTTGAAACTGTTTAACTTGATCATCGGTCAACATAATACCGCCTCCAATAAAACAATCATAGGCAAACCACAAGCCGAATAACTTGCATGAGATTGATACATCCATTCACCCAACAAGTGTAAAGCCTGATCATCACGTGCTTCTGGCAACAACCGCCTAAATGCCTGAACCCGCAAATGCTCTTCTATCGGATGCCGCGTCGGTATCTTTACGGCATAGGTCAATTCCGGATCTATCGTAGTAATACTATCTGTCGTACCCTCGTATTGCGCCAAAAAGTCAGCGCCCGTTATTGTATCAGGCAATTGCATCATATAATGTTGCTCAAACACAGATGGCGTCACATTTGCCAAGTATCCATGCCAAATATCGTCATCCACCGTCACAGGTTGTTGATTCGTAACGATCAGACCCGCTAAATCAGCCAAGATACGATACCCCATAAACGCACCCACCCGCACCGATCCATAGTCGGCTCCCGAAACAGCATGACGAATCCCCGAATCTAATCCCCAAAAAGTCACCTCATCTGGCACAGACACCGACCCTTGCAATTCTGCAGGTTGACACAACAAGGCCAGTAAGTCACCCGCCTGTGCACAAGCAGAGGTCATTTGATCCATGACGCCACATGGTGCACCCACCACCAAGTTTTCAACTTTCTGACATAAAATGGCCACATCACGCGGTTCTATATCCAAATCAAATGCCGCAGCAACAGCCAACATCACCGACACTTCAATGGCTGCCGATGAACTCACGCCTTTGCCCTCTGGTACATCAGACGCAATCAACAAACGTACCCCACCATCAAATCTCACATTGCGTTCACGCATCAATACCAAAAACACACCAGCCACATAAGCCGCCCAATTGCGAGATGCATCTCGTTTAAAATAGGCTTGTGCCTGGCCATAGTCTAATCCATCAAAGTCTGCCATTGGCATTTCAAAGTCTGGCAGGCGGTCGTTTGCATCTTCTGCCAAACTCAAAATATTCAGCATACCAGAGCCATCACGCTGCAACGCCACTTTGGTCGCTTCTTGAATAGGCATTTCCAAAACCAATGCGCCCGAATAATCGGCAATGCCACCCATCACATCCAACCGCCCAGGAGCTCGCGCAACAATTACCGTATCACCATCAAAAAACGCTTGTCCCTCTGGTCCATTGACAATGTCTATAAATGCCGTCACATCTGCTAAATTGCGTGAATCACCTTGGATAATTTGATACATGAAACATTGTCCTAAATGAATTTTCAAAAACACGTCGCCCAGGATAAATCCTGGGGCTATTAGAGGCAGACCACACACATCCACCACCCATTCCGAGGATGAATCCTCGGTAAGGGCAGGTGTGTGAAATGGGGATTGAGATCATTATGCGGTTTTATAATGCACATCTGATAATGCGCGTAATTCGGCTGCCTTTTCTTCGGGCGCGGTGTCGCTCAAAAAATTGCCGCCACCAATTTCGGGACCGGCTAAATATTTCAACAAATTTGGTTTCCGCAAGGGAGGATGAAATTCAATATGGAAATGAAATCCTCCGTAATCCCCACCGTCCGTTGGTGCCTGATGCAAGGGCATGACATAGGGAAATGGCATTTGCCACAGGTTGTCAAATTTCACCAAGACATGATTAAGTGCATCGGCCAAATCATGACGCTCTGCATTTGACAACGCGTCCAGGCTTGGGTGTGTATGTTTGGGAGCGATAAACACTTCGTATGCATACCGAGCAAAATAAGGCAAAAAGGCAATGGCCGAATCGTTTTCATAAATCACGCGACGACCATCTTCTTTTTCTGCTTTCAAAATATCTTGGAATAACACACGCCCCGTTTCTTTCATATGGTTTTGCGAGACACGTGCTTCATTTTCGATGGTTTTGAATACAAAATTCGTTGCATAAATTTGACAATGAGGATGCGGGTTCGAAACACCCACAGCTTCTCCCTTATTCTCAAAAACAAGAACATGGTTAATCTCTGGTCGATCGCCTAAATCGCGATATTGACCTTGCCAAGTCGATAACAAATCATCAACAGCCGATACCGGTAACTCTGCCAGCGTGGCATTGTGCTTGGGGCTATAACACACCACGCGTGCAATCCCTTGTGCCGAACGATTCTGATAAATACCCCGTGGCGTTTTCAGATCAGATGGCGCATCCATACCCACACAAGGATGATCATTGTCAAAAACATAAACACCCTGGTAATCCGGATTGCTCGAACCGCTGACCCGTGCATTTCCTGGGCACAAATAACAATCTGACGCATACTCAGGTATCTCTTTTTTTTGGGCCTCTACCACTTCTCCGCTCCAGGGGCGGTTTTGTCGATGCGCAGCCACAATCACCCATTCTTCGCGCAACGGGTGCCAACGTTCTTCCCACGTCACTTGCTGTCCTCCACACAAAGCCTTACAAAAAGATACCTCTGAGTATTTGGTATTTCGGTAGCCAAAACGCCCTCAACCAATGTAGCCGAACCTTCCCCGGCCAAGGTTTCAACTTCGAAATTCACATTCGAGAACATGGGTAATTCAACGCGCCACGATGCCTGAGCGTTCAATTCGCGAAAGATGAGCAAATAACCCGTGTCTCGACCCAAACCAACAGATGCAAAACCTGTCCACGCCGTGCCATCTGGTGCATCGCCTATAGGATGAATGTGCCCACCCGCCATTGCGGTCCGATGCGCCCTCCAAACTTGCGCCAGTTTGGCAACATGCTCGACATATTCATCCGCAAGATTTGAAACCTCAAACCAACCCAGCGGGTTCACCATCATAACCGTTGCAAACAAATAATCAGACGCATAACACTGTGGTGCCAACGGATCGCCTTCGTATTTATCTGTATTTCGAGCCGAATTCAAAAACTCCATGCGCAACCGCATCGGGTCAACCCACCGCGACAACTTCCACACATTGCGCAACGTTTGATGCGGCCAATATCTGTGAAAGTCCGTATATCGATTTTCGACAAATAAGGGGCCAACATGCATCATACCAAAATACCCAGGTCGGATTTCGGCAGTGACATCCAAATCGAAGGTCACCTTGCCCCCAGAGCCTTCCAATACACGATCAAAAAAGCGTCGCAGATTTAACTCACTTGTCTTAGTACGCGCTTTAACCCCATCAATCTTGATATAGTTCACACCCAAACGGTGGTGAAAATCCAAAATGGTTTCTGCATCCTTTTCCCAATTCTTAAAATCATCCACCGAATCGGGGCCAAACCACAAACCAAACTGCATCCCTTTTTCACGTGCTAGCTTAATCACCTTCTCCAAACCACTCGCAAACCGCTCTGCATGTGGGTGCCAAAATTCTGGATCAGACGCATAAAACCCTTCCCAAACCCCACCCTTTTCGGCTGAAAGCACTGAATTTGACGTGACTCCCTTTTGCCATCCATCGTCTATCTGCACCACATCCACACCCATGCGCGCTCCAGCATCCACTTCTTGTAACATGAACCCTTCTTGAATGCGGCTGTCTTGAGAGCGATCCCCCCATGTGTTGCTCAAAAATTTTCCATCACGACCCGCATCATATGCCCGAATTTGACGTTGGAACGTTTGCATCGCTTCTTGGCGACCCACTGCACCATTTTGATAGGCAATTACTGTATGCGCATACCCCTCACCAACACCCTGTCCCATTCCATGTCCATAGAACCGAAACGAGCGATCATTTCCCCGAATAAGCACATCTACGGCACAACCAACAGGCCGCGCCTGAGGCAAAGGTGCTTGCTTCAGCACGATCAAGCCGTTACCTGTCAAATTGTCTTCGATTACAAATACATTGCCTTGCAATCGCAGGTTATTTTCGTTGGCCAACAACAGCCATTCGTTTTCAAAAACCAATTCATTGTGAACATCCGTACGATCCATCAGACGCACTTGCGTGACGCGCAAATGTTGGGGAGCCAATGCAAATGCATCTAATACATCGATCGTCGGTGGCCCCACATTGCGTTTTGATTTATCTAACAGTTCAACGCCCGTCGGTTCAACCTCTTCTTCTGATCCCTCGGCATCCTTGTCCAGTCGTCCAACGCCATCACCACCCAGTGTTAAGCGCCCCGTAACAGATGCAGAGTCAGGGAAAATCTCAAAATCAAGGTGGTGCTCAACCGAGCCATTCTTAGAGACCAAAGACACCCACAAAGAAGGTTCTGACACTGGCATCTGACGATATTCATATGCAGAAAACGCCCATTCCAATTCATCCGAAGGTACTGCCACAATAGGAACCCAGCTTGCACAATCCACACGTTGCGAAATCCATTCAACATCCGCAACATTGTCTTTTAAAGATGTGGCATATAAACGACCCTTCTCTTGTTGGTACGTTCTCTCAAAAAGGGCATTTCCAACCACCAACTTTTCGCCATCCCATTCGGCATAACACGACTCAAACACCACACGCTCAGACAAGACAGATCCCCCTCATCTCTGACAGTTTCATTTTAATTTTGATACCACCAAGCTCCGCACGATTCAAAAATATATGCCTCAATTAATCTAGGTCATCAAAGTAAGCTATAAATGCCTGTCGCATCTGTTGCCCCATCAACATCCAATCGGCACCCAAAGGGGCCTTTGACAAACCGGCACTCCAATTGCAATTCAACTCCATAATACAGGCAGCAATATCATATCGCATCAACAAACCTTCGCCAAAAGTTCCCGCATTTTTGAAATTTGATCCCGTACTGCCTTCAGTAAACCATGTATGTTCTGTTAGCACATGTTCTAATCGCGCCATACGGTTCAAATACGTCTCATAATTTCCATCAGGGCGGCTGACATGAATTTTCCCCGAACTGTCATTGTGAAAATCGATAGCCAAATGCGGCAACATATCTTTTTCCTTCATGCGGTCCAACCACTGTTCTAAAGCCACATTTTCGGGTGCCAAAACAGGATCGGCGGGTTCATCCCAATCACGGTTTAAATCTTTACCCATCGAATTGAAGCGACTGCCTCCGTGCGCAACACCGTCTTTGTTGCACATCGGCATCACATACAAACAAAAGTTGGGCGTATTCTCCAACACCTCACGAATTAATCCTTCCAACACCCAGTTGCCACCCGTTTCCCAAGGATGCGCCCTGGCACGCAACAACAACCGATAAGGCGCATCTTCTCGACCAATGCGCACCACCTCAATCCCGCGCCCTTCAACCGTATGTCCAACCTCTTCAATCATCACATCGCGATGCCCCTGGATCTCAGCCAATAGACGCACATGATCACTGATGCGATAGGGTTCAATACGTGCTACATACAATGTCCCCGACGATGGCAAAGTGACCTTGAGATCCAGGAAATTTTCATCCGTTTTTTTACCGTTCACCACAGACCAATTTTCACCATCCTCCGATACCGCACAGGCTGCCCCATTGCGAATCGGACTGCCCATTTTACCATTCCAGATATTATCAAAATTCTTGATCAGCAACTCAACTTCACTGCCCGCTGAACCTTGAAGTTGAAAATGCCAATGCAATACAGCCCTGTTGGGAGATAATCGTTCTCGGTCATAAATCAAAGCCACATGCGCAACACCCGATTCATCCAACTCCCATTGAATGGGTGAGGCATTTTCAAAACCCGTGAAGATATAATCCAATCCCATGAACACCTCCAAATTTATTGCCATGAATTGCTCTCATGATGTTGCATCCCAACCCTGAAGTCAAGCCATGAAAAAAGGCAGATGACCGAATCATCTGCCCCTGGTATATCTCCCAACAATATCACCCAAAAGTGCTTAACCATCCAACCATTTGCCTTTCTCAAACCAAGGCATCTGCCAACTCACCGAAATCATTCACAACAACATCCGGTTGAAGATGTGTGTCTTCATAAGGTAAAGCATATCGATTCACAAATGCACCACGCAAACCACAAGCACGCGCGCCCACCACATCAAAAGAATTGGCCGAAACCATCATACATTCCCCAACTTCCAACTCCAACAAGTGCGCAGCACGTCGATACACCGCAGGATGGGGCTTAAACGCCCCCATCTGCGTCACAGAAATGACCGCATCAAAATCCCACTGAATTCGATTTTTTGCCAAGTGATCTAAAAATGCCGGATCGCCATTGGACAACCCCACCAACTTATAACGGTCTTTCAATTTCTCAAGCCCGCTCCGCACTTCTGGGAAGGGTGACAATTCTTGCCAACATGCCAAAAACGTCTTCACTTCATCGGGCGACAAAACAATTTTATTCAACTTGAGCACATAGACAAAAGCACGCCGTACCGTCTCCAAATAACCACTGTGCCCCAACATCATAATTGTATCCTGAAATTGTTCTAAACGCTGTCGATATCGCCACTGTTGCCAAAAATCTTGTACTGAAACATCGGCACCCTGTTCTTTGAGCATCTCACCTATAAATGGCGTCAAACTCCCACCCAAATCCAGAACCGTGCCAAACAAATCAAAAGTCAACGCTTTCACCTGTTCAAATTTTGCCATTTTCCCTCCAAAATCACCAGTTGATTTATTACACGCAATTCCCTATTTTTCTCTTAAAAGGCTTAACAAGGTGCCGACGACTCTCATTGCTGGATATAAATTTCGTTTTTACTCTTCAGATCGCTTTGAGCCACCGCATATGCACATTATCAGTGCTGAAAAAATTGCGAAGATTTGGTTACAACCTATTTCCGTTGAATACAATCGTGGATATAACCCTGCAGAATTGAATCGCATTGTCAAATTAACAGAAGACCATATTGAAACCTTACAGGAATCTTGGAATGCTTACTTCGCCAGATAGAAAAACCGTCGCAGCCACCGCCGTACGCTTTGATAAAAACACGCTCTTTATCCTATTAAGTGACGGTAGAGAAATGAGTGTTCCATTAGACAATATCTCTTGGTTAGACTGGTTATGCAATGCAACACATGAGCAACGCGCCAACTGGTCTATAGAGCCCGGTGGATTTGCCATTTATTGGGAAGCTTTAGATGACGGTGTAGAACTGAGCCACTTATTGAGTTTAGATGTCTTATCCTGACACATATTCAGGACGCGCTACAAGAAGTCCGTCTTCCTCACCAATCCGAATCGCAAAGTCTGCGCGATTAATCTCCAAGGCCAAATCACGGTCTTCTGCATGAAAATGAGGTTGATTAGGATCACCGAATTTTATTGATTCTTTGCCTGCCAAAATTAGCGATCGAACCGCACCTTCATCAGGTTTTCGCCCCTCAAGCAAATTGCGCAAATACAACGCGCACTGCTCATCCTCATCCGTTCGCTCATGTCCTGCCCAACCCATCGCCACGACCGTGACCACATCAGCGTTCTTCCGGGAAATAGCATTCACAGTGGCTTGAGCAACGGACAATGAACCCCCATAAATGACATCCGCCTTTTTTGCAGCCGTCACACCCACAGTACCAGCCCGCGTGGAATGAATCAAAACCTTACCGTCAAGATCAGCTTCCAACATTTCATGTGGCGAATTGTTAAAATCAAACCCATCTGGCCGTTTGCCTTCTACCTCCCCTACGCACACATCACCCACACCCTTTTCTCTTAATTGCAACGCCTCATCAATCTCAGCCACCAAGATTATTTTTTCCACTCCTTTTTGAAAGGCAATCGCTTCGGTCGTAAATGCGCGATACACATCAATAATGACCACCACACCTTCTGCCGATTGTGCGCCCTCTAACAAACTTGCCACCCGAATGTCCATTATTCATCCACCTTTCCCGTAATCAAGCGCGCACCACGTTTGCGCGTTACATAATTCCAACCCCATTGAAACAACACCAACAAACGATTGTCATATTCGATCAGGTAGGCAATATGAATAAAAACCCACGCAAACCAAGCGAAAAAACCGCTGAACTTTAACACGCCCAAATCGGCCACCGCAGCATTGCGCCCAATAACGGCCAAACTTCCCTTATCAACATATCGAAAGGGCTTGCACGCTCGACCTCTTAACCGATCCCGAATCAACCGCGCCACATAGCATCTTCGACAGTCTTTAATCCTGGCGCATCTTTGCATACCATGAAAAAGGGCTATGCTTCATAGAGAAACATAGCCCAAAATTGAATGTATTCACGCACAACCATCAAACCTCAATCAACACCTGACCCTCTTCAACCGTTACTGGATACGTTCGCAAGCGCCGTTTATCGGCCAGCGCGTCACCCGTTTTCAAATCAAATTCCCAACCGTGCCAAGGGCAAACCAAAATTTCATCTTCACGCCCCCATTTCAAAGATTCGCCAGGCACAGACGCGAGCGTGGTTCCCGTTACACGCCCCCGACACACCGGCGCAAGTTCATGTGGGCAGACGTTCAGCACCGCAACATGTTCTCCATTCACATTAAAAATACCTATCGACTTGCCATCCACATTCACCATTTTTCGGTCGCCAACCTTTATTTCACCCACCATTGCCACAGCAATCCGTTGTTTAGACTTATTCGCCATGGATCACCTCCGGCAACTTGTAAAGCTCGGCGGCGGTATCATACATCACCCGTTTCTGTAATGATTTGGGAATAGAGCGTGCAACATAATCAGGCGTATCCCCATCCCAATGTGGGAAATCGGTTGAAAACATCAGCATTTTGTCCGCGGGAAACATCTCTAACATCGCGTGCAAATGCTTCATATTTTCAGGCTCTTCAATCGGCTGTGTTGTCAGACGAATATGTTCTGCAATATACTCACTGGGTGGTTTTTCCAACCAGGGCGTGGTCTGACGTAAAGCTTTCCAGTTTTTATCAAAGCGCCACATTGCGGGCGGTAACCACGCCACCCCCCCTTCAACCAACACAAATTTCAGTGTGGGATACTTCACAAACACACCTTCGCATACCAAACTGGTCAGATGGGCCAAGTAACTGCCGGTCAAACCCGTATGCCATTCGAAATAGGTGGTCGGATACCCAGAAGCAGTGGGTGCACCAGACACACCCACCCCTTCGGAACCGGGATGAATGGCCACAGGCAAACCGTGTGCAACCGCAGCTTCATATATCGGATAAAAAACTCGCTGGCCATAGGGCATCCGCTGGCCACTCGGCATCATAACCTGAACAAAACCAGGATTATCTGCACACCGATGAATCTCCTCGGCGGCCAAGTGTGGGTCTTGCGGCGATACCACAATAGATGCCCGATATCGACTATCGGCCTTCAGCCAATCTTCTGCCACCACCTGATTGCCGGCAGAACAAAGTGCGGCAGCATAATCTGGGTCGGGTGATAAACCAACATGCAAGGTACCTGCGGGATTTAAAATACCATAGGCCAACTGATAGGTGTCCATAAAATGCTTGGACAAATTCTCTGCTGTTTGTTCAATTTTCGATCCATCTGGCAGCTTCGTATCTGATCGCATCACCCCATTGGGGTTCCAATATCCCAAATGGCCTGGCCCTCGACTGCCACTTGCCCAACGTGAACGATAAGGTTCGGCCAAACACTCTTGAATGTGTTTGCCATCCGTAACCGAATGGATATCGGTATCTACGACAGGAAGAACATCTCCCATAATCAACTCCTATTGCAATGGTTTTTGGTGAGGCACATAATATATCATCTTTGGGATCGACAATCAACGCCTTCATCGCAATCTTGCGTAAACGCACCCCTTGGTGTATTTTTGAACCTGTAAAATATAAACATATCACTTCAAAGCGAGACAGACATGGCCGATACAGCCCCAGAACCCGGTGATTTTCACATCCTTGTCGTTGATGA
>JABIFK010000487.1 GCA_018650745.1 Candidatus Latescibacterota bacterium
TCCTTTGATCAATTCAAAAATATAATCTACCACAGGTGCAAGCGCCAAATCTGGGCCGTGGCTATACGTTTCGCCCCAACCACTAATGCCCTCATCCGTTTCAACTTTCACCAACGCACGCGAGCGTTTCTTCACCGAATCGCCCGGGCGCTTGCCCGTCATGATCGTCTTTATTGCCGTAATTTTCATAATAAACCAATTAAGGGAGAAGAAGCATTCGCCCCTTCTCCTATCTCATGTCTATGCAAAGTCTTCTGCATTATCCACAGGATCATACCCAATTTCTTCACGCGCATTTTGCAAATCCCAATACGCACGGGTATTGCCCGAAATACCAAAATAAATCGCAAACCCAACCTTATCCGATGCATCAATACTACGCCAAGTCAATTGCACCGTATCTTTATAAGAAAGCCACGTAGACAAGATGCGATCAGCTTTTCGATTTTGCACAGACGACACAGGTTGAAAAGACCCAATGCGCAAACACACAACCGACAAACCATATTCATCCCAATAATAACGGCCCAAAGCTTCGTCATAAGCTTTGCTTGCACCATAAAAACTGTCAGGACGTACGGGCATGTCCCAAGTGGTATAAATGGGCCCTTTCTTTTCATACATGCCTGTCACATGATTTGTGCTGGCCAATATGACACGCTTCACACCCTTGCGTTTGCACGCTTCATAAATACCATACGTGCCTTTGATATTGGCCTCCACAGTCTCTTCAAAAGACGCACCACCCGACGGATTACCCGCCATATGCACCACCACGTCCATCCCATCTACAGCCTCTTCCATCTTATCCAAATCCGCAATATTCCCCACCATCACTTCTTCATTATATTTCTGATCCAAAACTGTGCGATTATACAACACACGCAAATCATATCGCTCATGCAACCCATCCACCAACACCTGCCCAATTCGTCCAGCGGCTCCCGTAATCAACACCTTCTTCTTATCCACAACAACTCCCTTCATTCACTCTATATGTATGTTCGCAAAACCAACACGTTTACGAACCCATTTTTCAATTGTCTTTGTTCTTTCATCTTACAACTTTCCGCCTATTGATTTAACGGATAAATAAATACGTCTGATGAACCACATCGATCCGATGTAAAGTCGATGAAATTACCCGGTGGTGAAATGGAAGGATGAACATGAACCGTTTGATTTTGAATATAACTGGTATTGGGCCAACACAACACTTCACCCTCACCGGTCTTCATATCAATCCGCCACATTTCATTATCACCTTCACACTGCACATCTGAAATGATAAATGAATTGCCACGATCGATCGACGAATGCCCCAAACGACGCTCTGGGCTGATGAAATGCTCTTGCCAATCTTCACCCGCTCGATTAATCGAACAAATGGCCCCCGGCACAACACCCGGAACGGTCTTTCTATGAAAATACAACCGATCCCCAGCACAATCCCAATATTCATGAGTCGCCCGAAATCCATAAGGCATCGTTAAAAAAGGCCGCGCCTCTCCTTTTTCAATATCCACAATCCAAGTCCGCGCCCGCTCTTCCATGGGCAATGACATATCATTTTGGGTATCAGGCCCAGGGTCAAACGTCACCAAATTGGAATCACCAGGGCAAATTTGAGCGTGCGTTAATTTGCCAGACCATTCATAAATGTCGTGAAATTCCCCAGTCTCAACAAAGCCAAATGCCAACATTGTTTTGTCAGGCTCAGATTCATAGGCTACCACCACCCGATCATCATTTCCCGACAAAGCCACAGGTGCACCCGATGGTTGGTTTGGTATTTTGCCCTCAAAGTCAATCACCACCCGATCTTCGCCTGTTGCCACATCTACAGCATAAACACGCCAACCTGCTGTATACAATGCTTCACGCCCATTGCGCGCCATACCAAACGAAATTTCTCGATAATCTGCCACGTCGCAGAGCTGTCCCAACTCACCACTTTCTAAATCGGCACGATACAGTTGAAAATTTCCTGTGCGATTGGAAGAAAAAATCACATATTGTTCATCCGCCGTAAAAGCTTCCACTTCTTGATAACAACTGCAATTGACCGCATCACCTTGTGTCATTTGCCAAACAGTATTGCCCGTAAGGGCATCTGTTTGAATCTCTTTTTCACTGGATAAAGTTTTGAGCACACCAACCTCCATCGTCATTTGAGTTAAGAGCGGCCCCTAAAATCGGGCTTTATACAGCTGGTGTCAAACAATAAAACACGGTCACAGGTCACGAGCCCCAAGCCAACACCATTGATGTTGACTTACTTTTGCCTTTTACCTTTTTACTTTTGCCTTTCACCAGGAGTCCTTCATGCCAAATTCACCCATCAAACTCCCCAACACCTTCAACCCCGAAACAAACATGATCGCCCGCCCAGAAGGCGACAAGATCTACCATGCCCCACGCGCAGCATTTGAACTGGCCTACAGCCTGCTATCCA